>NZ_JBSGVG010000023.1:0-117849 GCF_053608345.1 Nocardia sp. NPDC055050 | reverse complement strand
CGGCTGCGCCGCGGACGCAACGGTGGCTAACTCGCGGCCGGGCCGCTGCGCCGCTGCGCGGCGGACCCTCCTCGAGGTCGGGTCGTGCGGGGCTGGGAGTGCGGTCATGGCGGATCCGGTCATGGCGGATCATGGGTGTCGTCGGGGGGTGGCCGGGGTGAGTGTCGCCGGAAATACGGTCGGCGGTGCCGGGCGCGGTCAGCGCAGGGAGGCGTCGTGAATCATGTCGCGGAGTTCGCGGCCCTCTGCTGTCTCGTACCAGCGCAGGTGACCGAGAAGCCAGTCGTAGTAGGCGATTTCGGCGTTGCGTGGGTCGTGGGCGATGGTCAGGAAGTAGTCGATTTCGGAGAGTTCGTAGCCGATGTGCACGAGCGGGAGCAGGTCCGGGAGCAGGCGCTGTTCGGCGACCGACAGCGGTCGAACCGATTGATATCCCTGGATCAGCGCGGAGATCTGGTCTGCTCGGACGTGTGCGGGTCCGCCGTCACGCAGCGAAACCCAGTCGATGGCGGCGCGCTCGATGGCGGTGGCGAGGTCGAAGACAGCCGTCGTCCGGTCGGCCAGGCCGAAATCGATCACCGAGGTCACCTCGTGGTCGTTCCACAGCAGGTTCGTCGCGTGCCAGTCCCCGTGCGTCCACAGTGGCGCGACGCCGGAAAGGTCGGCGTGAAACTGGGGAATGTCAGCGCGCCAGTCTCTCGCACCGAGGAATCGGGCGACCGACGGCCGTCGGGCGATGTGCCATTCGAAGGCGCACGCCACGTCATTGTGCATGCTCGCCAGCAGCGGTCGCGCGGGTCGAGCCGGTGCATCGAAATCTGCTGCGGCCGAATGCAATCGGCCGAGCATCGCCCCAGCGCTCCCCGCATCGTCACGGTCGCGATAGGGCGACCAGGAGAAGTCCGCGCGATACCGATCCTCCCCCATCCCCACCCGATGCACCTCGTAGACGAACGCGCCTGTCGCGCCATCACGGTCTCGGCCGGACTCATCGCTCATCCAATCCCCCACGGTGGCACGCACTTCGGGCACCGGAATTTCCCGAACCCGCAGGTGCCGGATGAACCGATGCTCCTCACCCAACGCCACCACATCGCGTAATCGCGCGGGCATCCGCTTCACCACGAGCCGATCCCCACCGTCCAACCGCACCCCCACCGTCGACGACAACGGCCGCGCACCCCGCCATTCGATCGCAGCGGGCGAACCGCCCCAGGTCGCGGCGACCGCGCGAGCGATCTCGTCGTCGGTGAGCGCGGGCCACGTCGGCTCGGCCAGCGGGTCGTCGCCCATCCCGAACACCTGCTCGTCAGCCATCGGTCCAGTATCGATGGCGCCGGACCATTCAGCGTCGAACCCCCTCATCGCGCTGCCACCCCGTCGATGCGGACACCGCACGGCCGTAGCCGATCCCCTAAGCTCCCCTCGTGAGCTTGCCCTCCCCCACTGCAGACAATCGTGCCGTCGTCACCGGCGCGTCCTCCGGCATCGGCACCGCGCTGGCCGCCGAACTGGCCGGGCGCGGCTATTCGCTGATCCTGGTCGCGCGCCGCGGTGAGATCCTCACCGAGCTGGCCCAGCGGTTGACCCTGGCCCACGGCATCACCGCCGAGGTCCGCGCGGTCGACCTGGCCGATCGCACCCAGCGGGCCAGCCTCGTCGACGAGCTCGCGGTTCGCGATATCGCCGTTCTCTGCAACAACGCGGGCATCGCGACGTTCGGTCCGGTCGCCGAGCTCGACTTCGCCTACGAGCGGATGCAGATGGAACTCAACGCCACCGCCGTGCACGACCTGAGCCTGGCGGTGCTGCCCGGCATGATCGAGCGCAAGGCGGGCGGGATCCTGATCAGCGGTTCGGCGGCGGGCAATATGCCGATCCCCAACAACGCCACCTACGCGGCGTCGAAGGCGTTCGCGAACACCTTCTCGGAGTCGCTGCGCGGCGAGCTCAAGGGCAGCGGCGTGAACGTCACCCTGCTGGCGCCCGGTCCCGTCCGCACCGAAACCCCGGCCCCCGAAGACCAGTCGATCGTCGACAAGATGGTTCCCGACTTCCTCTGGGTGTCGTCGGAGTACACCGCGAAGGTCTCCATCGACGCGCTGGCCCGCAACAAGATGCGCATCGTCCCCGGCCTGATCAGCAAGGGCATGAGCGTGGCGGGCAATTACGGCCCCCGTTCGTTCACCGCACCGATCGCGGGCGCGTTCTACAAGAAGCTGGGCGGCTGACACCCACGTCAGCAAGTCGTCAGGAACGGTCGCCGGGTGGTCAAGGACCCGTAAAGACCGAGTTCGGCTGCCCGCGAGCGGCGTAGTCCTGGAAGTGGCCCCGCCGTCCGAGTGCGGGGGCGTCCTCCTGGAGGAGACCACCGTGACGTTGCTCGATATCTTCCCGTCCCTGCGTGCGAGTGCGGTCCCCCGACTCGACCCCGCGGTGTGGCCCGCCGACACCCACTACGACGGTGACGGCCGGATCACCCTCGGCGGCGTGGCCCTGCACGATGTCGCCGACCAGTACGGCACACCGGTGCGTGTGATCGACGAGACGGAGGTGCGGGAACGCTGCCGCGCCTACCGCAAGCACTTTCCCGACACCGAGATCGTCTACGCGGGTACCGCCCTGATGCTGCGCACAGTTGCCCGCTGGGTCGCCGAGGAGGGTCTCGCCGTGCAGGTCGGTTCGACCGGTGAACTCGAGGTGGCGCTCGCGGCGGGCATCGACCCACGCCGGATCGTCCTGCAGGGCAACGGGGCTCCCTTCGACGAGCTCCGCGCCGCGGTAGGCGCGGGGGTCGGCCGCATCGTGGTCTCCACCCTCACCGAGATCACCCTGCTCGCCTCGCTCGCGACCCGCCCACAGCAGGTGCTGTTGCGGGTGGCGCCCGGAATCGAGGTGCCGGGCAGCTCACGGTTCGGGTTCCCGCTCGGCAGCGATTCCTGCGCCACGGCCGTGGCCCGGATCATCGCGCAGCCGAAGCTGATCCTGACCGGACTGCACTGCCACCTCGGCGCACAGATCCACGACCCCGACCTGTACGGCGAGGCGATCCGCCGGATGATCGGCGAGATGGCCTGGATCCAGGCCGAACACGGCACCCTGCTGACCCATCTCGATATCGGCGGCGGGCACGCGGTGGCGATGCGCGGCGGCGATGCCGAGCTCAACCTGCGCGAACTCGCCGACATCCTCGATGACGCGCTCGACGCGGGCTGTGCGCGCCACCACTTCCCCCGCCCGGTCCTAGCGATGGAACCGGGGCGCGCGATCGTCGCGCGGGCGGGTGTCACGCTCCACCGGGTGCTCGCCGTCACCGAGGTCGCCGGCGGCAGGTGCGTGATCGTCGACGGGGATACCGACGGGCGCGACGATGTGAGCGCGCTCGTGGTCAACCGGCATCCGGCCGGACCCCAGCTCACCGCATCGGTCGCGAGCAGGCACGGTGCCGCGGGCAGGCTCATCGCCGCCGAGGTCCGGATTCCGGCCGATCTTCGTGCCGGCGAGGTTCTCGCGGTGCCGTGCACCGGTGCCTATCACGCGTGCGCGGCCGGATATCGAACAGCGGGCAGGCCGCCGGTCGTCGCGGTCGCCCACGGCCGCACCGAGCAGCTGCTCCGTCGCGAGACGACCGCCGACCTGCTGATGCGCGAGCTCGCGCGGTGACTGGCTGATCCCGGGACTCGTGGAGTGCGGCCCGCCGATCGACGGGCCGCACTCGATCACCGGCGGCGGGTGCCGAAAATACTGCGGCTGATCTCGCGCCCGGCCGCACTCGCCGCCGACCGAAGGAAACTCTTCACCGCCGGATTCGCCATGATCCGTTCAGCGGCCGAATCCTCTTCCCTCCGGTCCGTCGAGCGCCCCGGCGCGGGGGCGGATTCGGGTACCGGCTCGGCGGCCGCCACGCTGGCGAGCAGCATCTCGTAGGCCGATTCCCGGTCGACGCTCTGCCCGTATCTGCCCTGCAGCGCGCTCGACAGTGCCTTGGACTTGATCGCCTCGTCGCCGATGGTGTCCATCAGTGAGCGCGGTGGCGCGACCTTGGTCCAGGCAACGGGCGTGGGCGCACCGGTTTCGGAGAGCACGGTGACGATCGCCTCACCGGTACCGAGCGAGGTCAGCGCCTCTTCCAGGTCGTACACCGACGACTTCGGATACGTGCGCACCGTCTTGGACAGTGCCTTCTGATCGTCGGGGGTGAAGGCGCGCAACGCGTGCTGCACGCGGGCTCCGAGCTGGGAGAGCACCGGGTTGGGGATGTCGGTGGGCAACTGGGTGCAGAAGAACACACCGACACCCTTGGACCGGATCAGCTTCACCGTCTGCTCGACCTGCTGCAGAAACGCCTTGGACGCCTCGGCGAACAGCAGATGCGCCTCGTCGAAGATGAACACGAGCTTCGGCTTGTCCACGTCACCCACCTCGGGCAACGTCTGGAACAGATCGGCGAGCACCCACATCAGGAACGTCGAGAACAGCGCGGGCCGCGCCGCCTGCTGACCGAGCTCGAACAGCGTGATCACGCCGAGCCCGCCCGCGGTGCGCAGCAGATCGGCCGGGTCGAGTTCGGGTTCGCCGAAGAACGTGTCGCCGCCGTCGGCTTCCAGATTCACCAGCGACCGCAGGATCACCCCGGCCGTCTGCGAGGACACCCCACCGATGCCCTTGAGGTCTTCCTTGCCTTCGGGACTGGTCAGGTGGGTGATCACCGCCCGCAGGTCCTTCAGGTCCAGCAGGGCGAGGCCGCGCTGATCGGCCCAGTGGAAGATCAGGCCGAGCGTCGATTCCTGGGTGTCGTTGAGGCCGAGCACCTTGCTGAGCAGGATCGGTCCGAACGAGGTGATCGTCGCCCGGATCGGCACCCCGATGCCGCCGGTGCCCAGCGATACGAACTCAGTGGGGAACGCACCGGGCGCCCAGTCGGTCGCGCCGGTCTCCGCCGCGCGCGCCCGGATCTTGTCGGTGTCGGCGCCCGGCTCGCTCAGGCCCGACAGGTCGCCCTTCACGTCGGCCATCACCACGGGAACGCCCGCGCGGGACAGATGCTCGGCGATGCCCTGCAGGGTCTTGGTCTTGCCGGTGCCGGTCGCACCGGCGACGAGACCGTGCCGGTTCATCATCCGCAGCGGAATACGCACGCGCGCACCAGGATCGGCCACGCCGTCGACCATCACCGTGCCGAGTTCCAGTGCGGGTCCGCTGAAGGCGTAGCCCTCGGCGATCTGCGCGGCCGCGCCGGATGCCGCCGGCTTCGAGGTAGATTCCTCACTCGCAGAATCGGATTCGCCGCCCTCGGCCGCCGGTCGACTGTCCGTGGCCGGTGCCGCGCTCGCCGCCGCGGCTTCCTGCTCGGCGGCCTCCGCGGCCGCCATGGCCTCGGCGGCGACCCTGGCCGCGTCTTCGGCCGCCTTGCGTGCCGCTGCCGCCTTCTCCTGTGGGGTGGTCATTCGCGCGTCCTCCGTCTGCTCACTGGCACGTACGCAAGAAATGCTCGAAACGTCTGCGGTCAATTCCAGGCAAACTGTATCCGGGCACGTCACCCGGTCGGCAAACATCCGGGGATGTCGTCGGCAAACCCGGTCCGCCTCGCCCACGCGACACACCTGCCGACCAGGTTCCCGGGCCCACCATTAGGGTGGCTCCCGTGTCAGACAAACTCCTGGTCTGGATGGATTGCGAAATGACGGGGCTCCGTCTCGACAGCGACAAGCTGATCGAGATCGCCGCGCTCGTAACCGACAGCGACCTCAACATTCTCGGTGACGGTGTCGACATCGTCATCCACGCCGACGACGCCGCCCTGGCCTGCATGCCACCGGTCGTCGCCACCATGCACGCGAAATCCGGTCTGACCGAAGAGGTTCGGCGTTCCACCGTCACTCTCGAACAGGCCCAGCAGCAGGTACTCGACTACATCCGCGAGTACGCGCCCACCGCGCGCACGGTGCCGCTGTGCGGTAACTCCATCGGCACCGATCGCGGTTTCATCGCCCGCGACATGCCGGAGCTGGACGCGCACCTGCACTACCGGATGGTCGACGTGAGCTCGATCAAGGAACTGTGCCGACGCTGGTACCCGCGCATCTACTTCGGCCAGCCGGAGAAGGGCCTGGCCCACCGCGCGCTGGCCGACATCAAGGAATCCATCCGCGAACTCGAGTACTACCGCCGCACCGCGTTCGTCCCGCTGCCCGGGCCGTCGACCGCCGAGATCGCGGCGGCTGCCCAGGAGGCTACCGAGGCCGTGGATGTCACCGGTTCGAGTCATCTACCAGCGGATTAGGGGTTGACACTACACACACGCTAATATCGACGGCGCCGGTGATTCACCGGTGATGGTGACCGTAGTTCAGTTGGTAGAGCACCAGGTTGTGATCCTGGATGTCGCGGGTTCGAGTCCCGTCGGTCACCCCGAAGAGAAGGCCCGGTCCACAAGGACCGGGCCTTCTTTGCTGTCTCCGCACCCCGCGGCTACGGACCGACCTGGGCGGCACCGCTTTCGGCGCGGCTCGCCCGGTGCCGTCGAACGGCCGACCGGTTCGCGCACGCCGGGCTACAGAAACGCTGCCTGCCGTTGCGCGAGGTGTCGGCGTACACCTGTGAGCACCCGTCCGCCGCGCAGACGCCGAGACGGTCCATCCCCAGCCCGGTGAGGTGCAATGCGGTGCCGACGGTGATCAGCGCCGCGATCTGGCGGTCCGTCGCCACCCCCGGGTCACGGAAATGCAGATGCCAGCCGTCGCCCACATGGTCGGTCAAGCGGGGCGCGGAGGCGTATTCGGCCAGCAGCACATTGAGCCGGGCCGCACGTTCGGCGCGGTCCGCGCACTCCACCACGCCCCGCCAGCGCCCCAGGAAGGCCGTTACCGACGTCAGATCGCCGTCGGACACCGGCGTGGACAGCACCAAGCCCACCGCCGCGCAGCGTCGCGCCAACTCCGCGGCGTTCGAACACGGATCGTTGAGCAGGTCGACGCCCAGGAGCACCGGCTCACGCCCGTAATGGTTGTAATGCACAATGCCATTACATCAGACTCGAACCATGAACAGCCACCCCGCACACACCTGGCAGATCGAGTCACGCCACCGGACCAGCGAGGGCGTCGTGGCCTACCAACGCTGCCGCTGCGGCGCGCGCAGGGTGGTCGTCGACCAGTTGAGCGTCGCGTCCGAGATCCATCGCGACGAACCGGGCCTGGCCGCCGCCGGATAACTCGCACCACCATGACGAACATCACGTTTGACCGCTACACTTTGGACCGCTGCCCAGATGTGGGGCAGATCTCGCCATCGCGTCAGCGCTCGACCGGAAAGACCCCTTGATGAAGCGTTCCACCGTCGTCGCCGTCCTCGCGGCCGTCACCGTGCTCGGCCCCGTCGCCGGGACCGCCGCGGCCTCGCCCGGCCTGCCCCTCACCGACTTCACGGCGGAGACCCCCATCGGCGACTTCGGCCTGCCGAGCGATCAGCCCGAATCCGGTTCGGCGCAGAGCGGCTCCACCACCGGCGTCGAAACCACCGGGTCCTCCGGGACCGGCTCGGCCGGCCTGCCCAACCTCGACCGCCTGCTGTTCGGCGGCCGCATTCTGTGCGGCGCCTTCGGTAGCGCGCTCGCGGTCGCGGGCGAGGCGATGATGGACTGCAGCGAACTTCCCACCCCGCTCTGAGCGGTCCACAGACACAACGAAGGGGCACCGGAACTCCGGTGCCCCTTCGTTTTTCGTCTGTCGCGCGCCTACGGAGCGTCGGCGTTGCCCGCCTTCCATTCCGGCCACGCGATGTTCCAGTCACCCAGCCCGTCGACACCGGACAGGGTGCCGCCGACCGTGTTCTTGATGACGGTGATGTCACCGCGCTTGGCGTTCTCGTACACCCAGCGCGCGTTCGCCGGACTCAGGTTCAGGCAGCCGTGACTGGAGTTGGAGTAGCCCTGCTGCCCCACCGACCACGGTGCCGAGTGGAAGAAGATGCCGCTGTAGGAGATTCGCGTCGCGTAGTCGACCGGCGTGCGGTACCCGTCGGACGAGTTCACCGCCACACCGTAGGTCGAGGAGTCCATGATGATCTTCTCGTGCCGGTCGCTGACGATGTAGACGCCGTTGTCGGTGGGCGTGCTGTCCTTACCCATCGAGGTGGGCATGGTCATGATCACCTGACCGTTCTTCTCCACCACCACCTGCTTGGTGTTGTCGTCGGCGGTGAAGACCACCGCGTCACCGATGGTGAAGAACGAATGGATGTTGTCCTGGCCGTACAGACCCTTGCCCAGGTCCTTGCCGTAGACGTTCACATCGATGGTCACCTTGGTGCCCGGTGTCCAGTAGTGCTCTGGGCGCCACCGCACTTCGCGATTGTTCACCCAGTAGAAGGCGCCCTCGACGGCGGGCTCGGTGGTGATCTTGATGGCCTCTTGGGCGGCACGGCGATCGGGGATGTTCTCGTCGAACTGGATCGCGACCGGCTGACCGATGCCCACCACTTCGCCCTCGCCGGGCAGCAGGTACGGCTTGGTCTGGCTCTTCGGCGAGCTGGTGGTGAAGCTCAGCGTCGAGGAGTTCGCGCCACCGAGCCCGATGGCCGAGGCCGTGAGCTTGTAGGTCTTGCCGTAGCCGAGCACCTCGGCGGTCGACCAGGAGCGCCCGTCCGCGGCCAGCTGACCCGCTACCGCGGCGCCCTGCTGGTTGGTCAGCGTGACGTCGGTGAACTTGCCGTCCTCGACCTGGAAGGCCATGGGCATGCCGGGCGAGACGCCGACCTGCCCGTCCTTGATGGTCGAGACGAGCTTCGGCTTGATGAGCTCGGCGAGGGGGTTGCGATCGATCGCCACCTCCACCCCGGTGCCCTCGGCGGCCGAGCAGGCCGACGCGCCGAGCGCGAACACCGCCAACAGCACCATCGGAACGATCGTCCGTAGCGACCGAGGTCGCCCCCGCTTCTTACCCATGTCAACCCCGTTTCCGTACCGACGCGATTACAGTGCGCCGCAGATCCCACCGACCCGAATCGCTAGAGCCATCCGTGTAGGCGGGGGGCGTTACGAACTCGACGTCTCGCCCATTCTGCCAGCTGACCCGGCCGGTTCCAACGGGAAAGCCCCCGCGACACGACCAAGTCACAATCGTTAGATAGGTCCGGAGGTCGTCGGCGTTAACAACGCCGGATGTGCCGCATTGTTGCTGGTCAGCGCCCGATTTCACTTTCCGCCCCACGGCCTGCTAATGTTTGTTCCGCACCGGAGACGGGGCAAAGAACAAAGACATGCGCCATTAGCTCAATTGGCAGAGCAGCTGACTCTTAATCAGCGGGTTCGGGGTTCAAGTCCCTGATGGCGCACCATAACGAAGCCCCTGACCAGGTCTCATGGTCAGGGGCTTCGTTCGTTTCGGCCGCCGGATAGGCCGTCACCGTTCAGTGATCTCGCTCACGAGGGGCAGAGTTGGCCACTGGCGCGACGCGCTTGCTCTCGGCAGTGTCACGGTGCCATGCGGCAGCACTGACAGCGATACCGAGAACAGTGACAGCGGCGGCGACCAGGTACACGACGCGCAGTCCGGCAGAGTCGATCACCTGCCCGCCGAACCAGCCCGCGAAGGCCGCGGCGAGCTGGTACGCCGAGGCGTTGACCGCGATAGCGAGCGTCGGGGCCCGCCTCGCGGTGTTCAGGACACGGGCCTGCATCCCCGGGATCACCGCGAAGCCGAGTGCACCCACCAGGAACACCATCACGCCGATGAGCACGGTCTGGCCGCTCACCGCCCACATCAGCAGCAACGCACAGGCCAGCAACACGAGCAGACCGAGCTGCGCACGTTTCGGTGAGCGGTCGGACAGTCTGCCGCCGACGACGTTGCCCACTGTGGCGCCGAGGCCGTAGACGAGGAGCATCACCGCCACAGCGCTGGAGGCGAACGTCGCGACCTCGGTCAGCAACGGCGCGAAATAAACGAACACCATCAGCACGCCCGCACTGCCGATCGCCGTGACGGCAATGGCCAGCTGAACGTCGCGATCGCCGAACACCCGCAATTCCGACCACGCCGACCCGCCGGAGTTCGCCACCTCCGGGACCGAGCGCAGAACGAGCACCAAGCCGAGAGCGCATACCGCCGCAATCGCGAAAAACGTTGTACGCCAATCGAACCGATTGCCCAGCAGCGTCCCGATCGGTGCACCCAGCACCATTGCGATGTTCATCCCGAAGACCAGCTTCGAGACCGTGGACGCCTGCTTGTCCGGCGGCGAGGTCGCGGTCGCGATGACGATCGCGTTCGCGAAGAACGTGGAGGTGACCAGCGCGGTGACAACGCGGGCAACGAAGAGGAACTCATAGGAGGGCGCCAGCGCGGAGGCGACGTTGCCTGCCACCGCGATCAAGAGCAGCACACTGATCAACGGTTTGCGCGAGTAGCGCGCAGTGAGCGCGGTGACGACCGGTCCACCGAAGATCATTCCGACGGCATAAGCGGTCACCAGAAGCCCGGCCGCCGAAATAGAGACGCCGAATTCAGCCGCGACATCGGGAAGGATTCCCGCGATCACGAATTCACCGGTCGTAATACCGAAGACGCACAATACGAGTGCGGCGAGACTTTGTCGCATGATTCCTATTCCTGCTGGTCGATCCGTGGCGGCAGCGAAATAAACCTTGCCAGCCCGGGCGATGCCTCACAACGGTGTAACTATCAGGATCTCGCCGTCATCGATAGAGTGTGGGTTATGGATGGGACAGGCTCGAGCTTGCAGGGCGACGACCCCACACCCCACCAACTCCGCCTGCTGCTGGTTCTCGCCGAGGAGCTGCATTTCGGCCGGGCAGCGCGCCGCGTGTACCTGACTCAGCCCGCACTCAGCCAGCAAATCCGGGCACTGGAGCAACGATTGGGAGTTCGGCTCTTCGATCGAACCAGCAGACGGGTAGAACTCACTCCTATCGCGCTGAAATTGCTACCACTGGCTCGTTCGATAGTGGATTCCTCGGAGCAGTTGAGAGAAATGGCGAATCACGCCTCGACAGAGGCGAGAATATTGCAGATCGGGGTGTGCGAGAGTTTTACGGCACTCGGCCCGACCCGCCAGATCATCGATGGAATATCGACACGTTTTCCGGAACTGGGCCCTCGTGTGCAGGTGATCGACACGTTCACCGAGCAGCTGGCCGCGCTGGAGCGTGGTGAAATCCATGCGGCGTTCGTCCATGTGCCTGTTCCGTCGCATCTGCACGTCGTTCCACTCGTGGTCGAGCGCCGGGTCGCGTGCCTGGCCGCGACGGATCCGCTGGCGCGACGAGAGTCGCTGCGCCTGGCCGATCTCGCACACCACGCGGTCGTCACGATGGTGCCCGAGTCGTTCCCGGAGGGACGTGCGTACTGGGCCGCCGACCCGCGGCCCGACGGCCGAGCCGTTCGCTATGCCACGGCCATGGGCACGACGTTCGAGTCGATGCTCGCGACCGTCGCACTGACCGGCGCGGTCGCCTTCGTCCCCGCCTCTGCCGCACAGTTGTACCCACGCCCCGACCTGCGCTTCGTGCCGGTCGACGCACTTGCCGACTGCACTTTCGGCATCGTATGGCGTTCGAGCGAGACGGACGAGCCCCGCATGGCCGGTCTGCGAGAGGTGGTAGCCGCAGTTGCCGGGCAACGGTCACGATGTCGTTATCGGACTGCCATGGACAATCCGGCGTGCTAGCGCTCAGAGCCCGATTCGGACTCGCTCTAGCTGCGCAAACCCCCGCAAAACCTGATTCGGGCAAACTTTTTCTGTGACGGCCGCCACGCAGATCAGAGTCGCAAACCTCCTGCATAGATAACGATTCTGCAACTGCCCGGCAATGAACCAAGATCGGCAGCGTTTGCCGTTCAGGTTTCGTTCACCTTGCGTTAACCCGTCGTGACCATTCTGTCATCAGGTCACAAACGGACCTGCGGTTTGGTTAGCCCGGAAGTATCCAACCTCCGATAGCACCGAACAGCGCGTGGTCTCCCCGCAGCCAGCTGTGGAGCACCGTGCGGCGCCAGCGATGAACTGCCATCGAGCGTTCGTCCCCCGACAGTGTCGCACCTTCCCATACAGACAGAAACAACGCATCGCCTGACCGGCGTGTACTCCCGTGCGCGCTGCGCGATCCATCGCGCCCTGATGCAGGGCCTGCGTCGCCAGACAGAGATGAAGGAACAGAAAAGCCATGCTCAACAAAGACAAGCTCAGCACCGTTATCGGCCGTCGCTCGCGCCGTGAGGCGTTCACCGTGGCAGTCGCCGCGGTCGGCCTGGTCGCCGTAGCCGCGTCCTCCGCCGTCTCGTTCGCCGACGACAGCGTTCCCGAGCGTGCCGCCATGGTCGTCGAGCAGGCGGAGAACATCCCCGCCGTCGGCGCCGCCCCCGCCATCCAGGCCATCCCGGCGCCCGCGCCGCAGGCCGCCCCCGCCCCGGCACCGGAGGCCGCCCCGGCTCCCGAGGCCGCCCCGGCCCCGATGCCCGAGGTGAAGTCCTACGAGGACAACCTGCACGGCTGGATCACCGAAGCGCTCGACATCATGGCCGCCAAGGGCATCCCCGGCAGCTACGAGGGCATCCACCGCAACATCATGCGCGAGTCGACCGGCAACCCCCAGGCGATCAACCTGTGGGACTCCAACGCCGCGATGGGCATCCCCTCCAAGGGCCTGCTCCAGGTGATCGACCCCACCTTCGCGACCTACCACGTCGAGGGCACCCCCTTCGACGTCTGGAACCCCGTGGCCAACATCGTCGCGGCCTGCAACTACGCGGCGCAGCGCTACGGCTCCATGGACAACGTCAACTCCGCTTACTGAGCAACCTGACGGGTGAACGCCCGCGCCCCGGTCATCGCCGACCGGAGCGCGGGCGTTCCGTCGTAGAATCGCCGTCGTGCCAGACAGCGCCGATCAGGCACCCGATCACGCGCATTCCGACGCGGCCACCGCCAGCCGCGTCGCCAAGGCCCGCCGCATGGCCGCCTACGTCTGGTCACGCGATATCCGCAGCGCCGAACTGCTCGCCCTGCCCGCGGCCACCCTGCGCAAGCTGGCCCGCGCCGCCGACACCAATCCGCCGAGCACCGGCGAAACCTGGCAGGTGGTCGCCGACCTCCTCGACCAGAAGGACGCCTGGGCGGCCCGCAACCCCGGGCACGCCGCCGCGGTGCGCACCCACGCCGACGAGAAGCTGCTGTGGGTCAAGCCCCCGGTGAAGCCGTGGGAGTCCTAACACTGCGCCTCAGGCGAGCAGCAGGCCGACGGCCAGCGCGAGCATGACCACGGCGATCAGCGAATCCAGGACACGCCACGCGCTCGGGCGCGCGAAGAGCGGACCGAGCCGGCGAGCACCGTAGCCGAGGGCGCCGAACCACAGGACGCTGGCGAGCATGGCCCCGGCGGCGAGGAACCAGCGGTCGGGCGCCGCGTAGGTGCTGGCGAAGGAACCGAGCAGGACCAGCGTGTCGAGATACACGTGCGGATTGAGCCAGGTCAGCGCCAGACAGGTGAGCACGGACGCACCGACGGCCACCGAGGCACCCGCCGCGTCGGTGATCAGGGTCGACGAACCGAGGGCGCGCCGAGCCGCCAGCAGTGCGTAGCCGACCAGAAAGGCCGCCCCCGCGTACCGGGCGACGGTCAGCACCGCCGGAAACGACTCGACGACCGCCCCGAACCCGGCCACGCCCGCGCCGATCAACACGATGTCGGACACCGCGCACACCGCGATCACCGGCAACACGTGCTGCCCACGCACCCCCTGACGCAGCACGAACGCGTTCTGCGCGCCGATGGCCACGATGAGCGAGAGCCCGAAGCCCAATCCGGAGAGGGCGGCCGACGCCGCCGATGATGCCGTCACAGCTCTCGACGTTAAGAGTCAGTCAATTTACAGTCCAGCTAATGATTCTTCACTACCATTAGAGTTGCTTCAGTGGATTTCCAACTGGACCAGTTGCGCGCTCTCAACGCCGTCCTCACCGAGGGCACGTTCGACGCGGCCGCCCGTCGGCTCGACCTCACCCCGTCGGCCATCAGCCAGCGAATCAAAGCGCTAGAGGAATCGGCGGGACGTGTGCTGGTGCAACGCTCGAAACCGGTGCGCCCCACCGAATCCGGGCTCGCGGTGCTGCGTCTGGCCCGGCAGGTGGAATTGCTCGCGGGCGACACCGCGCGCGAACTCGGCGATGCCGACCGCCCCGCCGACCGGCCGATCCGCATCCCGATCGCCGTCAACGCCGACTCCCTCGAATCGTGGGTCATGCCCGCGCTCGCGAGCGTGCCCGCCGGGATCTCCTTCGACCTGCACCGCGAAGACGAGGAACACACCACCCGGTTGCTGCGCGACGGCACGGTGACCGCCGCGATCACCGCCACCGCCACACCGGTGCAGGGCTGCACCGTGACCCCGCTGGGGGCGATGCGCTACCGCCCCACGGCGACACCGCGGTTCGTCCGCACCTGGTTCCCCGACGGCCCGACCTCCGCCGCGTATGCCCACGCGCCCGTCGTGCACTTCGATCGCAAAGACGATCTCCAGCTCCGCCAGCTACGCCGGCGCACCCGTCGCCAGGTCGATCCGCCGGGTCACTACGTGCCCTCGTCGAGCGCGTTCGCCGATGCGGTGCGGCTCGGCCTCGGCTGGGGCATGCTGCCCGACCTGCAAACCGGGAAAGACCGCACCGCAGGCACTTTGGTCAACATCGACGGTGATTCCCACATCGATGTCCCGCTGTACTGGCAGCAGTGGAAGCTGCACTCCCCCGCCCTCGCCGCCGTCGCCACCGCGATCGCCGCGGCCGCCGCGTCGGCGCTGACCACGAGCTGACCGGCCCTCGGCTCAGGCGTCGTCGAGATCCGGGACCAGGCGCAGTCCCCACTGATTGGCGCAGTTGGTACACACCCACGTCCCGTTCATCTCCCGATAGGTGAACGTGTCGTCACAGGCGGGGCAGTTCGGCGAATCGGTCATCGAAGATCCTTGTGAGTGGTGAATTATCGAGCAGCGGAGAGGAATTCGATCAGGATGCGGTTGACCTCGTCGGGCCGCTCCAGATATCCGTAGTGCCCGCACCGTTCGATCTCGGTATAGGTGGCGGTCGGGATCGCCTCGGCGACCTCCCGGCAGAACCGCGGCGGCACCATCTGATCATCGGCGAACCCGACCACCAAGCTGGGCACCGAGATCCCCCGATAAGCCTGCCGCCGGTCCTGCGACCGATCCATTGCCGCTTGCGCCCGAGTGCCGGGGGTTCCCTTCCCCGAGGTGAATTCGAAGATATCGAGCCACTCCTGCGCCTTGGCCGGATCGGCCAGAGTGTGTGGCGACAGATTGATCATCGCCTTGACGGCGGCCGCGTATTCCGGCGGTAGCTGAATCCCCTTGTCGAACAACGCCTGCTCGCCCTTGCTGAGGGTGCTCGTCACCGGATACGGCCGCGCGGTGGCGGCGAACATGACCGCCCGGCGCAGCAACTCCGGCCGGGCCAGCGCGAGTTCGGCGACGATCCGCGAGCCCATCGAGGTGCCGACCACATGCGCCGGAGCCCCGAGGTGCTCGATCAGCGCGGCGGTATCACCGACCAGCTGCGCCATGGTGATCCCCGAAGCCGACTCCGACGACGGCGCGATCCCCCGATTGTCGACAGTGGCGACGGTGAACCCCGCCTTGACCAGGGCGGGCACCTGATAGGTGCGCCAGACACGTCCAGGACTCCCACTACCCATCACGAGCAGGACAAGCGGTCCCGAACCGGTGACGTCGTAGCTGAGCTGGATGCCGTTGAGCGAGGCGATGGGCATATCTCAACGTACCGCCACGACAGGGCGGGCTCGACATCGAGGACAGCCACGCACCTGCCTCAGCTCACCGCGGCGAAATAGGCGGTGCGAACGGCGACAGTCGCGGGCGCGGGGAAGTCGGGTGCGCCGGATCCGAGTGGCCCGATCCTGACCTGCCAGGTGCTGGTCGAGGTGTCGATGGCGGTGCGGGCGGTGGACGGCTGGAGGACGACGTCGTTGCCGCCGTCGCAGGAGTAGGCGCCGACCAGGCCGTCGGAGCGGCCGCCCCAGGCGCCGCCGACGCGGATGCGGCAGTGGCGGCCGTCGGCGAGTTCGAGTGCCCACGGCTCGGGCGACGCGGTTTTGCCGATATCGGCGACCGGCGGGTCGACGGTGTACCGGCGCAGTCCGCGCTGCCACGGATCGTTCGCGCACAGCAGGGAGGCCTTGTCGGGAGCCGCCCAGCACACGTTGGCCGAGTCGGCGGAAGCACCGCATTCGTAGATGCCCGCGGTGGTGGCCGAGCGGCTCGGCGACATGTGGGAGCAGTCGAGGACGCCGACCGGAGTGGAGCCGGACACGGTGAAACCGTTGGACGGCTGACCCGCGGCGTCGACGGCGACCAGCGAGACGACGTCGGTCGCGACCGGCGGCTGTGGCGCGGTGGTGCCGGGGAGGCTGCTCGGTGCGCCCTGACCGGTCGGGCGAGGGCCCGGCGTCGTCGGAACGACGGTGATCACCGGCGACCGATCCGGCGCGGTCGTCGGACCGCCCGCACCGGGCAGTTCGGTGGCGGGCGCACCAGAACCCCAGGAGCCACCGCGAGCGGTCGTCGTCGCCGGTTGCGCGGTGCCGTCTTCGGTCGAGCACCCCGCGACCGACAACGCACACAGCATGCCCATCGAAACGATGTATCCGGCTGTCTTCATGCCACCACCCCTGCGTGCGAAGTTCGAGCCCTGTCTACTGCGCATCGGGTCGGTGGCCCGAATCGTTAACCGGCCGAATCGCTTCGGGCCTCACTCGCCGCGATCACTTTGCCTGCCAGCGAGCGGATCGCCGTGCTCTCCGCGTCGGTCATCCGGTCGACGAACACCTCCCGCACCAATTCGACATGCTCGGGTGCGGCCTCGCGCAACACCGTGCGGCCGGCCTCGGTCAGCGACACGACGATTCCGCGCGCGTCGTCCTCGGCCTGCACTCGATCGACGAGTCCGCGAGCGGCCATGCGGGCCACATGCTTGGACAACCGGGACTTGTCCCAGCAGACCTGGGCGGCCAGCTCCTTGGCCCGCAGGCATCCGTCGGGTGCCGCCGACAGCGGGACCAGCAGCTCGTAGTCGGCCATCGATAGTCCGTATTCGCCCAGACCCGCGGCCAGGACGGCGTCGAGTCGCTGACGCATGAGGATGTAGGACTGCCATGTCTGCTGCTCTTCTTCGGACAACCATCTGGGCACGGGAATGATTCTAGAACTCTGTTGGTTGACATGGAAACCAACAGCTTGACGAAGCTCCCAGGAGGCACCCCATGCCAGCTATCACCGTCGACGACATCATGGTGCTGCCCCGGCTGCCCCGCCCCGATGTCACCGAGACCCAGCGCCCGGTTCGCCAGATCGTCACCGCCGCGCGCCAGCAGGAGGGCGCCGGCTTCGAGGTGACCCGGCCGTTCCCCAGCGTCGACCTACGCTCGGCCGACCCGTTCATCCTGCTCGACCAGATGGGCCCGGTCGCCTACGAGCCGTATGCGGCCAAGGGCGCGCCGTGGCACCCGCACCGTGGCTTCGAAACCGTCACCTACATGCTCGACGGCACCATGGTCCACCACGATTCCCAAGGTGGCGGCGGCGTCATCGGCGAGGGCGACACCCAGTGGATGACCGCGGGCTCGGGCATGCTGCACGACGAACTGCCCGAGGAGAAGCTCGTCATCTCCGGCGGCACGTTCCACGGAATCCAGCTGTGGGTGAACCTGCCGCGGGCGAACAAATTCGCCACCCCGCGCTACCAGGACCTGCGCGCGAGCGAACTGACCCTGGTGAGCTCGCACGACGGCGGCGCGCTCGTGCGCGTCATCGCCGGTGAGTTCGCCGGTTTCTCCGGCCCCGGCTCCACCTACACCCCGATCGCCTACGCGCACGCCTCGCTCGTCCCCGGCGCCCAGCTGGAGACGCCGTGGCCGAAGGACTTCACCGCGATGGCCTATGTGCTGTCGGGCAGCGGCACGGTCGGCGTCGATCGCAGGCCGATCAGCGCCGGGCAGCTGGTGGTCTTCGGCAAGGGCGACGCCCTGACCCTGACCGCCGATCTCACCCAGCACAGCACCACCGGCGATCTCGAGGTCCTGCTACTCGGCGGAACTCCGTTGCGCGAACCGGTGATTCAATACGGTCCGTTCGTGATGAACACTCGCGAGGAAATCATCGAGGCGATGGAGGATTTCAACGCGGGTCGCATGGGCACCATCCCGGCCGAACACCTGACCGGGCGCAGACTGGGTGAATAACCGACCGAGACTCCCGGCGAATCCTCGGGTCGCGTGCGGTTGACAATCGGTCGCCCCGTCACAAAGGTGGACGGGGCTACCGGCCACATCGTGGCCGTGACCACACCCGAACCGCAGCAGACATAGAGGAATTCATGAACGTTCGTCGGCTCACCGTCAGCCTTGCCGCCGTAGGGCTCGCCCTGATCGCCGCTCCCGTCTCCCACGCCGACCCGGTATCGGGCTCGGCGGGTACCGGTTCGTCCAGCTTCGACTCCATCCTCGGAGCGACCGGCTCGGCCAACCTGGTCCAGTCCGGTTCGGCCGGTGGCGCGTTCCGCAGCTGCGACGACGCGATGGCCGCAGGCCGCGCGCCGCTGTTCCGTGGCGAGCCGGGCTACTCCCCGCACCTCGACCCCGATGGCGACGGCCTGGCCTGCCCCACGCAGTAAAGCCACAAAAAACACCCGATGTGACTCGTTGGCACATCGGGTGTTTTTTGTTGTCCGGCCTGCTGATTCAGCGGCGGAAGATCTTGATCAGCACCAGGCCGGCCACAAGGGCGCCCGCTCCGATCAGCGTGTATTTGACCTTCGGCTCGTTCAACTTGGCGACCACCATCGTCTTGGTGTCTTCCGCGATCCGTTGCGGATCCGCGCGCACCGCCAGTTCGTCGAGCGTGGTCGCCAACCGGGTACGCGCGATCTCGATCTCGCGTTCGATCCGGTCGGTGTCGTCCTTGGCCACCGTCACCTCCAGGTATATGTCTTGCTGCTCGTCACCGAGTCTATCCATGCGCCTCGCGGACCCGGTCGGTTACCGTGCGGTGGTGACCGACAACCATCGCCTCTCCCCCGGAGACACCGCCCCCGAATTCACGCTGCCCGACGCCGACGGCAAGGACGTGTCGCTGTCGGATTACCGCGGCCGCAAGGTGATCGTCTACTTCTACCCCGCCGCCAGCACCCCCGGCTGCACCAAGCAGGCCTGCGACTTCCGCGACAATCTGGCCGAGCTGGGCGGCGCGGGCCTCGAGGTGCTCGGCATCTCTCCCGACAAGCCCGCCAAGCTGGCCAAGTTCCGCGACAACGAGAACCTGACCTTCCCGCTGCTCTCGGACCCCGAGCGCGAGGTGCTCAAAGAATGGGGCGCCTTCGGCGAGAAGATGATGTACGGCAAGACCGTGACGGGTGTGATCCGCTCGACGTTCGTGGTCGACGAGAAGGGCAAGATCGAGGTTGCCCAGTACAACGTCCGCGCCACCGGGCACGTCGCGAAGTTGCGCCGCGACCTGTCGGTCTAGTCGCCGAAGGTGGCGATGAAGACCTCGTAACCGTCGAGCAAACGGGCGAGGCCGAACTCGAAGTCGGCCCTCTCCCAGTCGATATCGTCATCGTCGAACGCGGCATGAGAGAGGGCGGCCGACACCGAGGGGAAGCGCTGCGGGTCGAGCACCCTGGCCATCACCGAGGCGAAGTCGCCGCCCTCTTCCTCCTGTAGATCCCGGAGGAACCGCCGTTTACCGACCACGAACATCGACACGTTCATCACCAGCTGGAGCTTGATCGGCTCCGGCACGGCCGCCTCGGCGAGAACCTGCAACGCGGTTTCGAGCCAGGCCATGTTGTTCGGCCCCATCGGCGGCCTGCTCAGCGGGATGTCCAACCACCACAGATGACGGCCGAGCCGCTCGAACTCGGCCAGCGCCCACCGCTCGAGACCCACCCGCCACGGCGTTCCCGCGGCGATCTCGGGCGGGGCCCCCACCACGCGATCCATCAGCAGGTCGACCAGCGTGTTCTTGCTGTCGACGTACCGATACAGCGACATCGCGGTGAAGCCGAGCTGCTTGGCGACCCGATTCATCGACAGCGCCGCGAAACCCTCCGCATCGGCCACTTCGGTCGCGGCGTCGAGGATCTGATCCAGGGTGAGCCCGCGTTTGGGCCCCCTGCCGCCGGGTTGCTCGCGCCCCCACATCAGCTCGACCGCTTTCGGTAGCGCCATGTCGCCGGACGTCGCCATCTGCCTCCTCTGCTCGCCTCGACTCTAACCCGCGCGCTCTTGCGCTCAAGAACTGTTTAGCCTATAAACTGTGTTTATTACATAAACAGTTTCTCGATCGGAGAGAACTCATGACATCGCCACCACCGCCCGCACTCTCGATCCGCCGATTGCACAAGACCTACGGCTCCCATGTCGTCCTGGACGACCTCGACCTGGACATCACCGCGGGCACCGTCTTCGCCCTGCTCGGACCCAACGGTGCGGGCAAGACCACGCTGGTCCGCATCCTGGCCACCCTCAGCAAGCCCGATCGCGGCGACGTCAGGCTCTTCGAACACGACCTGGCGCAAGCCCCCGATACGATCCGGCGCCTGATCGGCGTCACCGGTCAGTACGCCGCCGTCGACGGGGTACTCACCGGCGCCGAGAACCTGCGCCTCACCGGCAGGCTGCTGCACCTCGGCAAGGACGAGACCCGACGCCGTGGCGACGTACTCCTGGAACGCTTCGACCTGGTCGACGCCGCCGACAAACCGGTCGCCTCCTACTCGGGCGGCATGCGGCGCAGGCTCGACCTCGCGATGAGCCTGATGGGTGAGCCACGCATGGTCTTCCTCGACGAACCCACCACCGGCCTCGACCCACGGAGCCGACGCGATCTGTGGTCCGCCATCAGGGAATTGGCGGCCGAGGGGACAACCATCCTGCTCACCACCCAGTACCTGGAGGAAGCCGATCAGCTCGCCGACCGGATCGCCGTACTCGACCACGGCCGGATCGTCGCCGATGGCACCCCGGCCGAACTCAAACGCCTCGTGCCGGGCGGCCACATCCGGTTCCGCTTCGCCGATCGCGGACTGCTGACCGCCGCGACCGACGCGCTCGACACCGCGACCGGCGCCCACCCCGATCCCGAACAGCTGACCCTGCAGGTGCCCTCGGACGGCAGCGCCGTCGAGATCAAGCGGCTACTCGACCGTTTCGCCGAACTCGATATCGCGATCGAGCAGCTCACTGTCCACACCCCCGACCTCGACGACGTGTTCTTCGCGTTGACCGGTCAGCCCGGACGAAGCGAGGTCGCGGCATGAACGCCACGCGCACACTGCAGGATTCGGCCACCATGCTGGACCGCAATATCCGCCACACGCTGCGCAGCCCCGACACCATGATCATGACGGTCGTGCTGCCGGTGATGATCCTGCTGATGTTCGTATTCGTCTTCGGTGGCGCGATGGATGTGGGTCCCGGCGCCTACATCGACTACGTGGTACCCGGAATCATCCTGCTGTGTGCGAGTTTCGGGGCGTCCACCACGGCGCTCGCGCTGTCCACCGACGTGGCCGAGGGCATCATCGACCGGTTCCGCACCATGGCCATCGCCCGGTCGGCGGTACTCACCGGGCACGTCGCCGAGAGCGTGATCCGCAATCTGATCACCTCCGCGATCGTGATCGGGGTGGCGGTGGTGCTCGGTTTCCGCCCGACCACCGATCCACTGCGCTGGCTGGGTGTTTTCGGGGTGCTGGCGATGTTCGTGTTCGCGCTGTCGTGGTTGGCGGCCGCGTTGGGCCTGCTCGCCCCGAACCCGGAGGCGGCCAACGGCTTCACCTTCGTGTTCATGTTCCTGCCCTATGTGAGTTCGGCGTTCGTGCCGACCTCGTCGATGCCGACGTGGCTGCACTGGTACGCCGAGAATCAGCCGGTGACCCCGGTGATCGAGACGCTGCGCGGGTTGTCGATGGGCACGCCGATCGGCAACAGCTGGGTACTCGCGGTGCTGTGGTGTGCCGGCATCGGGCTCGTCGGGTACATCGCCGCGGGGGCGCTGTTCCGTCGGCAGAGCAACGTCTGAGAACCACGAAGGGGCAGCGCGTGCGCTGCCCCTTCGTGGTGGAGACGATCAGTCGGCGGACGCCGTGTGCGGGCCCTGCGGCATGGGCGCCTGCGCGGGCTGCATCCCGAGCGGAATGCCGGTGCCGGGCAGGGTCGGTGCGGCGGCGGGAATCTGCGGAACCCCGGGAACAGCGGGTTCGAGCGGAAGCGGGTCTTCCTGTGGCGCGTCCCCGTACAGCTGGGTCGGGTAGTCGAGCGGGAACTCGCCCGGGTTCACCAGTTGCGGATTCGGCGACACCGTTTCGTACGGCGACGTGGGCGATTCTTCCACCGGGCTCACCTGCAACCCGCTACCGGAACCCACACCGCCGCTCGACCCGGACTCCACCGAGGCGGCTTCATGTGTCTGGGGGGCTTGCGGAATGACCGGCGCCGACGCGGCACCGGGCTCCGACGACACGGCCGTGTTGTCGACCGCGGGCGGTCCGCTGTTGATCACCGCGTACGAACCACCCGCCACGAGCCCGCCCGCGAGCACACTCGCCGCCGCGGCGACCATCGCCGTCCCACGCTTGGACCGCGACCCGGTCGAGATCGGCACCACGACGGTATCGCCGAGCGCGACCAGCGCGGCACCGGCGGCGGGCGCGAACGGCGCCAACCGGCACGGCAGCACCGGCACCCCGAATCCGGCGACCGCGTCGCGCACCGCGGGTGCGTCCGACGACGAGCCGACCAGCACCACCGCGGCCGGCTTCACCGACGCCGCCTCGAACTGATCCCACCCCGCCGACACTCCGGCGCGCAATGCGTCGGGTGTGGGTGCGCCGGTCTGCGAGTAGGCGGCGAGCACACGGTGCCGACCCTGGTCGATCAGTGTCATCGCCTGGTAGCCCGGCACCGCCTCGTAGACGAGCAGATTGTCGAACTCGTCGAGCCAGGTCATCGCGCCCGCGACGAACAGATGCGACGATTTCGCCGAAACCAGCGAGGCCGTGCGCCATTGGGTCTCCGCCAGGCGGGTCACGATCGCGCGCCGTTCGACGGCGTCGCGGTAACTCACTGCCACCCCGGCGATCTCGTGCTCGTCGTCGAGCTCGGTCGCGATCGCGTCGAGGGCGGTGTGTACCGCTGCCGCCACTTCGGCCTTACCGTCTCCGTTGGCACGGACGGTGCGCCGCAGCAGCATCCGATCCGTGAGAGTGACGCCCGATTCGGCGAACGCCACCGCGTGCACGGCTCCCCGTTCGGTGCTGACGCCGAGGGTTACCACAGATCCTGCTGCCACAAGTCTTGCCTTCCCCTGTGCGAAACGGTGCGGGACGGGACCACGCAGGGTCCGTCACTTCGCGGTAGGTCTGGTGCGGCGTGAGCTGGCTAGCCGCGAATAAGCGTGCAGATAGACGCACACTTATCTGATGATTCGTCACCGGTCAGGGCATGGATGGGTCGGGATTTCAGCCAGTTGTTGACACGCTGTCGGTAGAGGCGTGTCGCGGATCTGTGTATACCGCTAGCCTGGATGGGTGGAAGTACACGCGCAGGCCCGGTCACCGCAGAGCCGTCCGGACCCTGCGCTGGAATTGCAGGACGACCCCCAGGAGTTGATGCCGCGCAAGCGGCCGACGCAGGAGCGCAGCAAGCGCAAATTCGACGCGCTGCTGGCGTCCTCGCGCGAGTTGCTGGTCGAGGTGGGTTTCGAGTCGTTCACCTGTGAAGAGGTCGCCCAGCGCGCCGAGGTGCCCATCGGCACGCTGTATCAGTTCTTCGCCAACAAGTACGTGATCGTCTGTGAACTCAATCGGCAAGACCTGGTTGCGGTTTCCCGCGAGCTGGCCGACTTCCACGGTGAAGTGCCCTCACTGGACTGGTTGCGGCACATGAACCAGTTCGTCGACCACATGGCGAACCTGTGGACCACCGACCCGTCACGACGCGAAGTGTGGCTGGCGATGCAGTCGACCCCGTCCACACGCGCGACAGGCGCGTTGCACGAAAAGGAATTCGCCGCGGTCGTCTCGCAGATGCTGCGGCCGCTGACCCCGCGCACCCCGCGCGCCCGGCGCACGATGATGGCCGAAGTGCTGGTGCACGTCGTGTATTCGATGCTGAATTTCTCGGTACAGGAAAACCAGTCGAATACCGACGCGGTCGCCGAACTCAAGCGCCTCATGGTGGCGTATCTACTGGTGGCGGAAAAAGAATCGCGAACCGCCGAGGAACACTAGCGGTTCGCGATTTCTAGCCCCGGCCGTCGATCAGATCGGCCAGTTCGCCCGGGTCTTCCAGCACCACCATCGCCGCGGCGGTATCACCGTCGTGGGTCAGGGACAGGTGCACTCGGACGCGGGGCAGGAATTCCGCGGCGAGGCCGTGGAGTTTGATGCTGGGCCTGCCCCACGCGTCGTTGACGACTTCGATGAGCGGATACGGGTTGTCGCCGATCTGCGGACTGCGGGCGAAACGAGACGATGCCCAGGCTTTGAGCACCGCCTCCTTCGCGGCCCAGCGTGCGGCGAAGCTGCGGTCCGGGTCGGTCTGCTTGCTCTGGCAGTAGCGACGCTCACCAGCGGTGAATGTCTCCCTGAGCATGGTCGACCCGGGCCGTTGCAGCTGTTCGGCGAACTCGGAGATGGTCACCAAGTCCAAGCCGATACCGAGAATCGTCACAAAGCGGCAGCCTACGACGCTTCGGTCGGCTGCGGGGTGATTTGCCCGGTGCCGCAACCCCATCCGCTCGCGCTGTAGACGCCGTCGCTGTCCAGACGCGCCTGCGGCGAGAGCAACATGTCGGCCTCGAGCTGACGGATCTGCTTGGCCGGCGTGCCGTCGGCGCCCAGTCGACGATCAGCGGGCTTCTCGTACAGTGCCGACCCGCCGCACATGGCCTCGGCGAACCGCTGCCTGCCCGCGAGCTGACGCGTCTGCGCCCGCTCCTGGTACTCCGCCCGCGCGGCCGGTTCGATGGCGGCCAGGAACGCCTGCGGATGCACCACCGCGAGCAGACCGGACACGTGACCGAAGCCGAGCGAGGTCACCAGACCCGCCTTCAGCGCGAACTTCTCGCCGAAGCGCAGCGGCTCACGCGCCCACACCAGGTGCGGGTAGCCCGCCATCTTCTCGTCGACGCAGTCCAGGCTCCGGTTCGGCGGCACCACACCGTTTTCCAGCACCTGGCACAGGCCGATGAGCTGGAACGCCGCCGCGCCGCCCTTGGCATGTCCGGTGAGGCTCTTCTGCGAGACCACGAACAGCGGTGCGCCCTCGGTACGACCCAGCGCGCCCGCGAGCCGCTCGTGCAGCTCCGACTCGTTGGGGTCGTTGGCCGCGGTGGAGGTGTCGTGCTTGGAGATCACCGCGATGTCGTCGGGGGTCACACCGAGCTTGCGCAGTTCGGCCGCCAGTCGCGACTCGCTGCCGCCGCGCCCCGCACCCAATGCGCCGAGACCCGGCGCCGGGATGGAGGTGTGCACGCCGTCGGCGAAGGACTGGGCGAAGGCGACGACGCCGAGCACCGGCAGACCCATCTGCACGGCCACGTCACCACGGGCCAGCAGCACGGTGCCGCCACCCTGCGATTCCACGAACCCGCCGCGGCGGCGATCGTTGGCGCGGGAGAAGTAGCGGTCGCTGATTCCCTTGGCGCGCATGCTCGCCGAGTCGGCGGTGGCCGACATGTCACCGAAGCCGACGATGCCTTCGATACCCAGGTCGTCGAAGCCACCGGCGACCACGACCTCGGCCTTGCCGAGCCGGATCTTGTCGACGCCTTCCTCGACCGAGACCGCCGCCGTGGCGCACGCCGCGACCGGATGCACCATGGCGCCGTAGCTGCCGACGTAGGACTGCACCACGTGCGCCAGGGCGACGTTGGGCAGTGCTTCCTGCAGGATGTCGTTCGGGCGCGGTTCGCCGAGCAGGTTGTCGACGTAGAGCGAGCGCATCGAGGACATGCCGCCCATGCCGGTGCCCTGGGTGTTGGCCACCAGGCTCGGGTGCACCCAGCTCATCAGCTCGTCGGGGCTGAAGCCCGCGCCGACGAACGCGTCGACGGTGCAGACGATGTTCCACAGCGCGACCCGGTCGATCGAGGCGGCCATGTCGGCCGAGACGCCCCAGATGGTGGGATCCCAGCCGGTCGGGATCTGACCGCCGACCACACGCGACAGCTTCGCCTTGCGCGGCACCCGGATCTCGGTGCCCGCCTGACGAGTCACGGTCCAGTCGCTGGAATCGGCGACCGGCGCGATGACGGTGTGCTCGGGATCGGCGGTGTGGAAGGCGCGTGCCTCCGCCTCGCCGGCGACGGTGAACGACAGGTCCTGATCGAGGAACACCGAGGTGAGGAGCGGGGCCGCGTTGTCGAGCATCGCGCCGTCGTCTTCGTAGCGGCGCACACCGCAGCGTTCGACCACGGTGTCGTGGTAGCGCTGCGCGACCTCCGATTCCGGCACGAAGTCGCCGGATTCGGTGTCGTACCAGCCGGGCTTCGGTTCGTTCTCCCAGCGGATCAGACCGGTGGTCCAGGCCAGCTCGAGCACGCCGGCGGCCGACAGTTCGTCTTCGACCTCCATCTCGAAGCGGGTGCGCGAGGAGCCGTACGGCCCGAGCTCACCGGCGCCGACGATCACGACCATGTCGCTCAGCTCCGCGGTGACCGGGGCCCATTCCGGCACCGGCAGTGCCGAACTCAGGGTCGGCGGTGCGGGCAGTGCGGCGATCGTCGCGACGGTGGCGGCTTCTTCGACCTTCTCGGCCGCGGCCTCCTGCGCCTGCTTGGCGAGCGCGGGCAGGTCGAGCTTGGCACGCGCCAGACCACCGGTGAGGTCGATCTGCTGCGGACCGGTGATGGTCACCTGGCGGGCACGCGAGGTGCACCACTTGAGCAGTTCGTCGGCCATCTCGTCGGTCGACCAGGTGTGCACACCCGCCTTCTCGACGGCCTCGACCATGGGGTCGTTGTGGCCCATCAGCCCGGTGCCGCGCACCCAGCCGATCAGCGCGTGCACCAGGGTGACGCGTTCGGCCCAGGACTTCTCGGCCTTCCACTTCAAGACCACCGCGTCGAGGGCGGCCTTGGACTCGCCGTACGCGCCGTCGCCGCCGAACAGGCCACGGTTGGGCGAACCCGGCAGCACCACATGCAGTTTCGCGTCGACGTCGTGGTCGGCGCCGAGGGCGGACAGGCCGCCGATCAGCCGTTCCACCGACCACAGCAGCACGCGCATTTCCATTTCGGCCCGAGCGCCCGCGTCGGCGAGGTCGCCGGCGACGCGCGGCGCCGCGAACGGCAGCAGCATCGTCGGGGTCATCGCGTCCTTGACCTTGATCTTGGCGCCGCCCGCGTTGTCGACCTGTTCGGTGCCGACCCAGTCGATCAGCGCGTCGAGGTCCTGGTAGGAGGCCATGTTGGCCGGGACCACCCACAGCGCCGCACCGTGGCGGGCGTTGTCGCGGTAGAGCGAGCGGTAGAACCGCAGCCGCTCGTCGTTGAGACCCGACGTGGTGACCACCACGGTCGCGCCGCCGGACAGCAGCTTGCCGGTGACCGCTGCCGCGATGGAACCCTTGCTGGCGCCGGTGATCACGGCGAGGTCGTCGGACCACAAACCTGGCTCGGTGGTGTCGAGCGCGGTCTTCGCGATCTGCGCGTACACCCCGGCCAGCACCGAACGGGCCTCGTGCATGGCCCGCTGCCGCCACCAGTTCGCCTGGGCGGCAACGGCTTCACCGGCGCCGGCGAATCCGTCGATCGACTGTTCCGCGGTGGTGGCGTCGTCGCCGAGCCACATCTTCGCGAGATCCTCGCGGGCGGTGGCCCACCGGTCGTCGATGAGAACGGCCTTGCGGGCGTCGAACGCGGGCGCGACCAGACGCGGCCAATCCGAACCCAATTCGGCCGAGACGAGGTCCGCGAGAGTGTCGGCAGTCGCCTCGGGAGCGCTGATCTTCTCGCTGAGGCCGAGTTGTTCGAGTACCACCCGCGCCGCGGTGGCGAGCACGCCGTCGCGTCCGGTGATCTGCTCGGTGAACTCGCCGAGCGCCGCCGCGTCGACGGTGCCGCCTGCCGCGCCACCCGCCGAGGGCAACGAGACCGAGACACCGCGCCGTGCCGCCACGGCCTGCACGGCCGCGTCGATGGCGGCGTCGACCGATGCGGCGTCACCGAGCGCACCACCGGCGAGACCGCCGAGGTCACCACCGCGCACGCTGGCGCCTTCGCGGGTGCCGAGCGAGACCTCCGCGGTGACGTGGCTCGCCCAGCCGTCGCCGAGCTCCCAGACCTTCTTGACCCGGTCGGCGATGGCGGCGGGCCGCTTGCCCGACGGGCCGAAGACCTTGCGCAGGTGGTCGCCGATGGAGTCGGTGAGCACGCTGCCGAACGGCTTGTAGGTGCGGGCCAGGCGTTCGACCGTGGCCGCCAGCGCGCCCATGTCGGCGTCGGCGGCACCGTCGATGGCGCCGAGGGACAGTTCGGCGCCGAGGTCGACGAGCAGCTGGTTGCGGCGCGAGGAGACACCGTCGCACAGGCCCTCGATGGTGTCGACCGGGCCGATCTGGTCCATCCGCAGCTTCGTCCACAGCGCGATGAGCACACGGGTGGCGTCGGCGGCGCTGAAGGCGATGTCGTCGGGGCGCGGGCCGCCGGTCGCCACCGGAGCGGCGGCGGCGACGGGTGCCGCCGTGGCCGGTGCGGCCGCGGCTTCGACCGGGGTCTCGTCGATGTCGTCGACCGGGGCCGGATCGGTATCGGTGGAGTAGACGACCGCGGCGTCACGTTCGACGTTGACGACCTCCACGGTCGCCCCGCCGAACGCGGGCAGCTTCAGCGTCTGCGAGGCCAGGTTCGCCACCGTCGGGGTGGCGCCGAGGCCGATTTCGACGAAGCGCTCGACCCCGAGACCGCCGTGCGCGGTGTCGGTGAACAGCAGATCCTGGGTCTCGATCCAGCGCACCGGGCTGGCGAACTGCCAGGCCAGCAGCTCGATCAGCACCACCCGGCACAGCTCGGCATCGCGCGTGGCCCAGCTGTCGAAGTCGGCCAGCACGGCTACGAGCGGCTCCGAGGGCACGAGTTCGGCGATCTCGGCGAGGAACGCGCGATCCAGGGAGAACGGGCGTGGCACCAGGTTCGGAATGTAGCGTCCGACCAGGACTTCCGGGTGCACCTCGGCGGGCAGCAGCTGCTCGAGCTTGTGCCGGAACTCCGGCACACCGTCGCGCAGCACCGAGGAGTGGAACGGCACGTCGATGCCGGGCACCAGGATGAAGGCCCGCTTGCCACCGAATTCCGCACGGCGGCGATCGATTTCGGTCTCGAGCGCTTCGAGCCCGGCGACCGTGCCCGCGATGGCGTACTGGGAGCCGCGCAGGTTCAGGTTCACCACCTCGAGGAACTCGCCGGTCTCGGCGCCGATGCCGTCGACGAAGTCGATCACCTCGGCGTCGGGCAGGCCGATCTGCGACGGGCGGATGGCGGCCATCCGATAGTCACTGCGGCCCTGCGCGTCACGCGGCACGAGCTCGTGCATGGCCGAGCCACGCTGGAACACCACCTCGAGCACGGCCTCCAGCGGCAGCACACCGGCGACGGCGGCGAGGGCGTTGTACTCGCCGACCGAGTGACCGGCCAGCATCGCGCCTTCGACGAACGCGCCCGCTTCCCGCAGTTCGGCGACCTGGGCGACACCGAGGGTGGCCATGGCGACCTGGGTGAACTGGGTCAGGTGCAGCACGCCGTCCGGGTGCCGATGTTCGACACCGCGCGCCTTGAGGTAGGTCGGGTTGTCGCGCACCACCGCCAGGATCGAGAAACCGAGGGCTTCGCGGGTGTGCGCGTCGGCACGCTCCCACACCCGCTTGGCCGCCTTCGAGCGGGTCAGCGCGTCCAGGCCCATCCCCTTGCGCTGGATGCCCTGGCCCGGGAAGGCGTACACGGTCTTCGGGGCGGCGGTGCGCCCGGTCGCGGTCATGACCAGGTCACCGTCGACGCGGCAGGAGACCTCGACGATCTCGGCGCCCGCGTCCACCGCGATCCGCTCCACCCGCACGTCCACGGTCGCGCCGGGGCGCACCATGCCGAGGAACCGGGTGGTCCATGCCGTGAGAGTGCGTGCGGGAACGGAGCTTTCGGGATCCACGGCGACCACCGCGTGCTGGGCGGCGGCCGAGAGCCACATACCGTGCACGATCGGGCTGCCGAGGCCGGCCAGCTTGGCGGCGGCCTCGGAGGTGTGGATCGGGTTGTGGTCACCGGAGACCGCGGCGAAGGCGTGCATGGCGCGCGGGGCGGCCATCTGCACGTCGCGGCGACGGCGGCGCGGGGTGTCGGTGGCGGTGCCGGACACCGCACCGGCCGCACGCGGCGGATCGGTGAGCTCGCCCGCGCCGTTGCGGCCGCGGATGGCGAAGCGTTCGACGAGTCGGGCCAGCGGGGTGGCGTCGAGTCCCTGATCCAGGATCAGGCCGATGTTCACCACGACCTCGACCACGCGGCCCATGTCGGTGTCGACCACCGCGCCACCTTCGGCGCGAACGACAAGAATGCTCGTCTCGGAGGGCAATTCGTTCAGCAGTTCGACCTGGTGATCGAGGTGGACCAGGTCGAGCATGCCCTCGATGACGCAGCCACCGACCGGGGTGCGAGCCGCGCCGAGCACCGCGAAGACCGCGGGCCAGCAGGCGCCGACGAGCACATCGGGGGCGGTGCGACCGAGGGTGCTGAGGGTGTCGGGCAGGCCGGAGCCGGTGACACCGGCGTGGTCGGCGATCAGGTCCGGCATCCACGCCAGATTGAGGTGCGCCACACCGGCTTTCACCTCGGGCAGCGACTTCCCGGCGGCAACGCCGAGCAGTGCCGACATCGCGATTTCGGCGTCGGCGTCGGTGATCACCGGCGCGCCACCGGAGTACACGCTCGCCGGCACGGTGATGCGGATCCGCACGGAGTCGCGGGCCAGCGGCACCGAAAGCTCCACGTAGCTGAATTCGCTTTCGGGCCCGGTGGTTTCGGTCAGCGTGGCACCGGTGCTCTGATGCACCGCGCTCCCCTGCTCGACGGTCCACTCCGAGACGTCACCCAGGCGGTGCACCGGGTTGACGGTGGTGCGACCGGCCCACTGCACATCGGGGGCGGCGAGCACGGTGTCGATCGCTCCCGCCACCACACCGGCGACGCGACGCGCGTCCACCGGCTCGGGGACGACACCGGCCCTGACCAGGCTGTACGCGGTGTCCTGTTCGAAGCGGTCGAGCAGTTCGCCGACCGGCTCGTCCACGCGGGTGATGCCGGCGACAGCGACGGTGCCGGGGATGACGCACACCTGATCGGCCGAGTAGCGCGGATCATGGGCCTGCCACAGCGAGTCCGAACGCCACCAGCGGCGCACATCGGCGTCGACGACGGGCACGAAATTCACCGGCTTGCCCGGCGTCTTGCACAGGGAGACGAAGAACGGCACGTCGGCCGGGTGCAGCACGGTGTCCGCGACGGTCGGGTACTGCTTCTTCAGCTCGCACAACGCCTGCACGGGGTGCTCGAAGGCGTCGTTGTCGGCGAACAGGGTTTCGATCTCGCCGCTGTCGGCCGGGTTGAGCCGGGATTCGGTGCGGCGCATCATCTCCGCGAACCGGTCGCGCCAGCTGATGTCGAGCCAGTCCGAGCGGGTGGCGTCGCGGATCGCGTCACCGATATCGCTGCCGCAGTCGAACGAGATCGGCACCTCGCTCGACACAGCCAGCGAGACGTAGCGTTCCAGCCACTGCTGGTAGGTCATGGTGGCGATGTCGCCGAAGTAGGGCTTGGCGGTGGCGTCGAGCGCCGCGATGATCTCGGCGCGACGGCTCGCCACGGCCTCTGCATCGCCCGCGACCTCGTCGAGCAGGCGACCGGTGCGCGAGGCGGCGTTGTCGATCTCGTGGATGTCGGCGCCCAGCTGGCTGCGCCCGGAGGCCATTCCGCCGCTGGCGGTGCCCGCACCGACCCAATCGGGGGTGCCGGGGGTATCGACCAGCAGCTGCTTCACCGCGGGGGCGGTGGTGGCTTCCAGGGTCGCCATGGCCGCGGTGCCGACGAGCACACCGTCGAGGGGCATGAGCGGGTAGCCGTGGCCGGTGGACCAGGTGCCGGTGAGGTAGTCGGTGGCGCGTTCGGGGGTGCCGATGCCGCCGCCGACGCAGATCACCACATTGGCCTGGCTGCGCAGCTGGGCATAGGTCGCCAGCAGCAGGTCGTCGAGGTCTTCCCAGGAGTGGTGCCCACCCGCCTTGCCGCCTTCGATGTGCATGATCACCGGGTAGTCCGGGACAGCGTCGGCGATGCGCAGCACGGCCTTGATCTGGGCGACGGTGCCCGGCTTGAACGCGACGTGGCTGATGCCGGCCTCGGACAGCTCGCCGATCAGCGCGACGGCCTCGTCGAGTTCGGGGATGCCCGCGGTGACGATCACGCCGTCGATCGGCGCACCCGCGGCCCGCGCCTTCTGTACCAGGCGCTTGCCGCCGAGCTGCAGCTTCCACAGGTAGGGGTCGAGGAACAGCGAGTTGAACTGCACCGCGCGGCCCGGTTGCAGCAGCTGACGCAGCTCGCTCACCCGGTCGGCGAAGATCTGCTCGGTGACCTGTCCGCCACCGGCCAGCTCGGCCCAGTGGCCTGCGTTGGCCGCGGCCGCGACGATTTTCGCGTCGACGGTGGTCGGGGTCATGCCTGCCAGCAGGATCGGCGAGCGACCGGTGAGCTTGGTGAACGCGGTCTCGACGACGATGCGGCCGTTGGGCAGACGCACCGGCTTCGGCGCGAACGCCGACCACGGCGTCGACGCCTCGGGCGCGGCGCCCGGGGTGAGCAGGCTGCGCTGACCGGCGCGGGTGGCGGCGGCGACCACACCGACACCGGTGCCCTTGAGCGAGCCGCCGGTCACCCGCGAGAGCAGGTCGCCGGGGCCCAGGTCCAGGATCCACTGCGCGCCCGCGTCGACCACGGCGTCGACGGTGGCGACCCAGTCGATCGGGTCGACGAGCACCTGCTGGGTCAGAGCGGCGGCGAGGTCGGCGTCGATCTCGCACTGACGGGCCCAGCCCGCGACCAGTTCGACCGTCTCGGCGAGTGCCGGGTGGTGGAAGGCGACGTCGACGGCGATGTCCTCGAACACGGGCGCGAAGACCGCACCACCGCGGGCCTTGCTCTCGCGCTCACGGGTCTGCTCGTCGTGCAGCTGCGCGCAACGCGTGCGCACTCGATCGATCTGCGCGGGCGCACCCGAGAGCACGACGCGCTTGCGCCCGTTGCGGATCGACACGACCGCGGCGACCGCGGGGTCGACTCCGTCGGCCACCTCGGCAACGATCGCCCGCAGCTGTTCGGGATCCACGTTCGACACCGCCACCATCGGCGAGCGCTCGCCCACCGGCATCAGTCCGCGCCTGCGCGCGACGAGCCCGGCAGCGGCGCCGACGAGCTGGGCGATGGCCAGCAGCTCCGCGTCACGCGTGCCGCCCGCTTCGACCGCGGCGGCGGCGAACAGCCCCTGCGAGTGTCCGACGATGGCGACGGGAGCGTGCTCGACCGGGTCCAGGCCCTGCAAGCGCAATGCCCTGGTCGCGGCGAGCTGGGCCAGCAGTACGCCGGGCATGGACACAGCCACCGAGCGCAGCACCGCGTCCGAGGGCGCCGAGGACGGCTCCTCCGGCTCGTCGAGCTCGCTCTCGAGCACCCAGCCCATCGGGTCGAAACCGCCGGGGCGCACCACCAGCAACTGCGTCGCAACCGGCTCGAGCAGCACGGCCGCGTCGTTGACCAGCGCGGTCAGCTCGGGCTCCAGCGCGCTGTCGCGCCCGATCTCCTCGAGCTCGCGCAGCCACTGCGCACCCTGTCCACCGAACGCCAACGCGTATCCCGCCCCGTTGCGCAGCTGCTCCAGCAGCGCCGCGCGGACACCTCTCGCCTGGCCACGACCATTGGCGCTCGCGGTCGCTCCCATGCCGATTTCGGTGCTCTCGTTGATCGTCAAGACGCTCGACTTCCTTCTCCTGGCGTGTCGCCCACCGACGGCACGCACACGTTTCCGGCAGCCCCTCGGGCCTGTTGAGAGCCACAATCGCACAAAATCATGAGGAAAGCCTCACGTTTCCGGCCCGGTAGCGGGCTACTCCCCAGTATTTCTGCACGCCCGTACCGAAATCTTCTGAAACATGACGCAGCCTCATGTTTGAACGCGCAGGTCCGGCCTGTTACCCGAGTTCTCAAACATGAGTGCCCCTCACATTGAGAGTTACCGAATCGTTATAACCCCAGGTCGTGTTACCCACGAGTACGCCACGCCGCCCCAACGCTTCGCGAAGCCCGATTCGCCCGGTAGAGTTTGGACGGTCGTACACATCCAAGCGCGAGTGGCGAAATTGGCAGACGCGCCAGATTTAGGTTCTGGTGTCCACGGACGTAGGGGTTCAAGTCCCCTCTCGCGCACAGATTTGTGGCATCTATGCCACTTTCCAGCCTGTTCGGCGCCCTCTGTGCCGGGTGCGGTGAACGCCGGGGATCGAGCCCGTCGTTTCGCCGCAGACCCCGCTCCAGGAACGCATCCACGGCCCGCTGCCGGTGCGTTTCATCCCCCGCACAACCGACCCGGAGATCATCTACGGCTTCGCTGTCGTGGGTGATGCGGGCCGTGTCACCGACCGCGACGACTACATCTGGGGACGGGTCAGCGAGTCACTGCCCTGGGTGGCCACGCAAGGTGTTACCGCCCACTGGCTGCGTCACACCACGTTGACCTGGGTCGAACGAACTTTCAGCTATGCCGTGGCCCGTGCTTTCGCCGGACACCGTGGTAAGAGTTCCGGCACTACCGACACCTACGTCAAGTCGTACTTGCACGAAGTCGCTGCCGCGCTCGCGGTACTCACCGGCGAGCCGCACCCGCTTGCGCGCGGTGTCGGGCACCCGGCTGCGACTGTCGAACTCGGCCACCGGACCATCTGAAAGGCATTGCTACGCCTGAGACCTAAAGCAACACGGACCGGCGGGTCTTGCCCGCCGATCCGTGTTGCTTGGTTGGGGATGAATGTCAGTGGGGGCTGGAACAGTTGTCGCTATGGATGTACGAACCGTCGTTGTCGCAGGTGCCTCGCTATCCGTTGAACTTTCCGGGCGAAAGACGTTGCCCCCGCTTCTGCTCCTCCACGGCGGAATGGGGAGCACCGCCGATTTCGCCGAGCTCGTGCCCCTCCTTGCACATGACCGCCGGGTGATCTGCCTGGACAGTCGCGGACACGGACGCTCCACCCTGGGCGACGTGCCGTTGAGCTATCAGCGCCTCGAGTGGGATGCGCTCGCTGTCCTGGACGAGCTCGGCGTCGCGCGTGCCGACGTGATGGGATTCAGTGACGGAGGCATCGCAGGGCTCCGACTCGCCGCGCATCACCCGGAAAGGGTCGGGATGCTGTTCACGATCGGTTCGGACTGGACCTTGCCAGAGGCGAGCCGCGCGTTCCTGTCGCAGGTCACCCCGCAAGGGTGGCGCGACCGCAACCAGAATGGCCCGTACTCCGAGGCGGCCTACACCGCGAAGAACCCGGAGCCTGACTTCGAACGGCTGGTCAGGGAGAACGTGACCATGTGGATCGACGACACCAATGCGACCGGATACCCCGGCGAGGACATCCGGAAGATCAGCGCCCCGATCGTCATGATCCGCGGCGCCGACGACCGCCTCTCCAGCCACGATCTCGCCGTCGCTCTACTGCAGATGCTTCCAGGGTCCGCGCTGCACGAACTCCCTGACGCCGGACACGAAGTCGCCGCCAGCCGACCCGCCGCCGTCGCCGAGATCGTTCGTCAGGACCAGACTTACACGGTCTGAGAATTGCCTCGTGATTCAAGGACTGTCGCTGCATTGATGTTCAGCGGTTGCTCGGTTACGTGGTGGTGGTCGGCGAGGATTCTTCCCATGGAGTTCTTCTGCCACCACCATGACCGAACCGGATCGATGACGCTCCGACGCGAGCTGCTGGCGCAGCCCTGAACTTAGAAGGATCAGTTCGATAATGTGCCACCCCATGGCAATTGGCCAGCAGGCTACTGGCCGATTGCACCGTCCACGAGTGCTACTTTCAAAACGCAAGGTGCGGTGAGCGCTGGTCATCCCGCCGCATGCCCCGCTTCAGGAACGCATCCACGGCCCGCTGCCGGTGCGCTTCATCTCCCGCAACCGTCCCCGGAGATCATCGACGGCATCGCGGTCGTAGGTGATGCGGGCCGTGTCACCGAACGCGTGGCGCTCTTGGCGCTGGGATGGCTACCGGGCAGCGGCTGGCAGTGTCGCGCCGAGAGAATCGACTGATTCTCGTATGCGAGACGACCGATGGCCACAAGTTCGCTGATCACAGGTCGACGGTGACTCGGCGTCCTCGCGCGCGGTCGGTGCACAGCAGCATCGTGTCGGGCTCGTCGAGGAACCGCGCGGTCCCTCGGCTCTCGACGGCACCGGCGAGCACCTTGACCCGGCAAGTGCCGCAGAAACCTTGCTGACACGAGTAGGCGGTGCCCGGCCGGGTCGCGCGCACCGCGGACAGGGCGGACTGGTCCGCGGCGACCTCGACCTCGGTATCGGTGCGCGCCAAACGGATTCGGAACTGGTCGCCGCCGATCACCAGCGGTGCCGAGAAGCGTTCGAAATGCAGTCCCGCCGCGCCCATTTCGGGTAGGAACCCACGAAAAGCATCGTGCAGCACGGGCGGACCGCAGTAGTAGATCGACGACCCGGCGCGGACGTCGGCAAGCAGCTCGGCAGGGTCGGGGCGGCCGTTGCGCTCGGTGGTCAGCACGCGGACCCGGTTCCGGTCCGTGGCGGCGAGCTCTGCCAGGAACGGCAGGGTCGCTTCGTTGCGGCCGAAGTAGGTGAGGGTCCAGTCGAGGCCGGAGCGGTGGGCGTGGCCGATCATGGGCAGCAGGGCGGTGATGCCGATCCCGCCGGCGACGAAGGCGATGTTGTCGACGCCGGCCTTCGACAGCCCCGGGTCAGCGAACGGAAAAGCATTGCGCGGCCCACGAATCGACAGGATCGAGCCTGCGCGTACATCGTCGTGGATCTCGGTCGACGCCGTTCCGCCGTCGATCCAGCGCACCGCGATCCGGTACGTCGTCCGGTCGTCGGGATCGCCGCACAACGAGTACTGGCGGACCGTCCCCGACGGCAATGTGACATCGATGTGCGAGCCGGGATGCCAGCGCGGCAGCTCGGTTCCGGCACAGGATCGCAGCGTCAGGCTCACCACGCCCAGCGCCTCGGTCGTCTTCTCCACGACCCGGACCGCGATGCCACGCTCCACGACCGCGGGCCCGGTCGCGGGCAGGCGCATGTTGCTGAGCGCACTGTAGAAGCGCAGCAGGGAACGGTAGGCCCGCATGACCCGGTCGGGCCGGTTCGGATCGGTGAAAGACGGTGGGATGCGGCGACGGTCGAGCACGACGCCGACCCGGTCCGCGGTGGTCCGGATCTCGCTCATGACGCGGCCAGTGCGGCGGGAGAGGCCGCGAGGTAGGCGACCGCCTGCGAGGTCGAGCCGTAATTGCGGGGATGGTAGGACGGCCTGAAGTACTCGATGGACATCTTCGCGAGGCTGCCGGGTGACGGCACCATCCCCGCGCGCCAGGCGCGGCGCGCGGCCCGCACTGTCGCGAACAGTCCGCGTTCGGCGACCGGATCGTCGTTGAGCAGCAGCCGCATTCCGCGCGAGTGCAGCAAGGCGAAGGTGGGCATCGCGACCAGATAGGCCCTGATGCGATGCCAATAGCTGCCGTCCAGATGCGTGAACAGGTCGTAGGCGACGTGCCGATGTTCGACTTCCTCGGCAAGGTGCCACAGCACCAGGTCGAGCACCCGCGGCTCGATGGTGCCTCGGCGCCACGCGTCGGCGTTGAGCGCCCAGTCGCCCAGGTACGACGTGAAGTGCTCGAGCGCCGCGACAACGGCGACGCGTTCGAGCAGCCAGTTGTGCGCACGCCGGTCGGTCAGTTCGCGCTCGCCGAGCAGAGCGCGGAAGAACCACCGGATCTGGTCGGTGAACCGGGTGGAGTCGAGCCCGTGCAGGTCGAGGTAGTCGACCAGGCTCTGATGCGCGGACGAGTGCGTGGCCTCCTGCCCGATGAAACCCACGACGTCCTCGTGGACCGCGGGATCGGTGATCAGCGGCAACGCCTGCTGGAAGACCTGGACGAAGAACACCTCGCCCTCGGGCAGCAGCATGTTGAAGCTGTTGATCACATGAGTCGAGAACGGGTCGTCGTAGACGTAGTGGAACGGCAGACCGGTCCAATCCCATTCCACGGCACGTGCTTTGAGTGCGACTTTGTCTTGATCACGCAGAGTGCTCACGGGGTTCTCCTGCCTGGGTTGCGGTGGTGGCTGCTTCGACGGCGTCGACGAACGCGCGGATGCGGTCGGCGATCTCGGCGGGGTTGAACGCCGGGGCCCAGTGGCCGCCGTCGACGTCGTGGACCTGCCACTGGTCGGCGACGTGGGCCACGTCGCGCTGTGCGGCGGGCGTGATGAAGATGTCGCGACGCGGGGCGAGCACCTGCACCGGTACACCGACCCTGCGCAGGTGGGGACGGAGCAGCGTCGGTACCAGATTGGCGCTGTAGATCTTGAGACCGGCGCGGTTGTCGCGCGCCCGATGCGGCGAAATATTCGGTGCCACACCGGCTTCCAGTCGGTGCGCGAGCCCGATCGCGGCGTCGACGAGGCCGAGCCTGCACAGCAGCGCGCCGAGCACGGGGGTGGCCAGCGCGCCCATGTAGAGCGGGGACTTCCACATCGTGGCGACCGCACGCCATCCGGCCGGTCCGGCGGCGAGGCTGCTGCGCAACCAGTGCGGGACACCGTCCAGACAGGGCCCGGAGATCGAGGTCAGGGAGGCGATCGCCGAGCGCGTCGCCGGGGCCGCGGCGGCGTGCCAGGCCTGCACCGCGCCCCAGTCGTGGCCGACCAGGTGCACCGGCCGGTCCGGGGAGACCGCCGCGGCTACCGCGCCGATATCGGCGGCGAGCTGATCCTTGCGATAGGCGGAGACCGCCCGGGGTTTGTCCGATTCGCCGCTGCCACGCACGTCGAACGTCACGGTGTGGAACCGGTCCGACAGCACGCGCGCGACGCCGTTCCAGACCGTCTGGTCGTCGGGGAAGCCGTGTACCAGCACGACAGTGGGCCGGGCGAGGTCGCCGGCCGTGGTGACGACCAGGCGATGTCCGTCGGTCGTCTCGATGGGGAAGCTCATCTGCGAATGCCCTTCTGCCTCGGATCATCGGTGATCCGAACGAGCTCGTCGTCTATGACGCGCTACATAGTGGGATGACAGCAATGTAGCCGTAACTGCGTGTTACAGTCAATGGCGAATGTGTTTCTACCTGTGTAACTCGGGTGGAAATGGTGCGCGAACGCGATCGTGGCAGAATCTGGATATGATGATTGACATAGGATGGTGACGCGGTGACCGCAGAGAACAGCGCGGCCGGAGTGACAGCGTCGGCCCGCGACAAGATGCTGATCGGCGCCGCCCTGCTTTTCCGGGAGAAGGGCATCGAGGGCACCTCCTTCGCCGACGTGATCGCCCGCTCGCAGGCGCCCCGGGGCTCGATCTATCACCACTTCCCCGGCGGGAAGGCACAGCTGGCCGAGGAGGCCACCCGGCACGCCGGGGCGCTGATGGCGTCGATGATCCTCAACGATCTGGCCACGAGTGGCCCCACCGCGACGCTGTCGCACATCGTCGACCTCTTCCGGCGCCAGCTCCACGACACCGATTTCGCGGCAGGCTGCCCCATCGCCGCGGGCGCGCTGGAAAGCGGCGATTTCGCCGAGGCGAAGAACGCCGCGGGCGAGGCCTTCGCGTCCTGGGAGTCGCTGATCACCGTCGCGCTGTGGCAACAAGGGGTACCGATGCCACGCGCCCAATCGCTGTCGACCACCGCGATCGCGGCGATCGAGGGCGCGATCCTGGTCGCCAAGGCGCAGCGATCGACCACAGCCCTGGATCGGGTAGATGCCGAACTCACCGCATGGCTGACGGCAGTACTGCCTACCGCGCGCACCGAGGACGACGTATGACCGACACCGCCACTGACGGGCGAGCACCGTTGCGAGCCGCGTCCACTACAGATTTCTCGCCGGAGGCCACCACCCCATGTCGACCACCACGCTGAACCCGATCGATGTCGCCTTCCTCTGGGGGGAAACCGACTCCAACCTGATGAACATCGCACACCTCGACATCTTCCGGCTGCCACCGGACGCGGGCCCGGACTTCGTCGCGGACCTGCTCGACGACCTACGGACCTACACCGGTGCGACCAGCCCCTTCGACCGCCGCATCGACTCCGCGCTGATCGCTCGCGTGCTCCCACAATGGGTCAGCGTCGAAGCGCCGGACCTCGACTACCACCTCCAGCACCATGTACTGCCCGCGCCGGGCGGACAGCGTGAGCTCGGCGCCCTCGTCTCGCGCCTGCACGGTGTACCGATGGATCGGTCGCACCCCCTGTGGCAACTGCACGTCATCGAGGGCCTCGACGACGGACGGCTGGCGCTCTACGTCAAGGGACACCACGCCCTGCTCGACGGCGTCGCCACCGTGCGGCTCGCCCGCAAAGTGATGTCGAACGATCCCGACGAACGTGGCAGGCCTGCGATCTGGGCCTATCGGGAAACCCGGAAGCCCCGGCCCCGCCCCACCCCGGATTCGGCAGGTGCGGGCGCGAGCCCGGTCTCCTCGCTCCGGCGACTGATGAAAGCTCCGATCCGGGGAATCGCCGATCAGCTCACGGGTGTGCAGGCGATCTCACGCATGTACGGCGGGCTGTTCGAATCCGACGCGGCCCTGGTCAAGCCGTATTCCGCGCCGGCATCGATCCTCAACGGCGCGATCACCGCCGAACGCCGGATAGCCACCCAGTCGTTCGATCTGGCGCGCATCACCGCGCTCGCTCAGCGATGCGGGGGAACGATCAACGACGTCATCCTCGCGATCTGCGCGGGCGGCCTGCGCCGCTACCTCGCCGAGATCGACGCGCTGCCCGCGGACTCACTGATCGCCGGCATGCCGATGTCGTTCCGCCCCAAGGACAGCGACGACGCCGAGGGCAACGCGACGACCATGGCGCTGGCCACCCTCGCGACCGACATCACCGATGTGCGGGAACGCGTCTCGGCGATCGTCGCCTCGACGGTCGCTGCCAAGGAACACATGAGCCGGATGTCGGGCGCGGCGGTCATGGCGTACACGGCGATGCTCATGGCGCCCTTCGGCGCGAGTCTGGTACTCGGCGTGAGCAGCCGGATCACGCCGATGTTCAATGTCGTCATCTCCAATATGCCGGGGCCGAGCCGGCAATTGCACTACAACGGTATGACCCTGGAGGAGTGGCACGCGGTATCGATCCCGCTCGACGGTCAAGCACTCAACCTGACGATCCTGTCCTACGCGAATCGCCTCAACCTGTGTGTGACCGCGTGCGCGACCGCACTGCCCCATGTCCAACGGGTCGCACCGTACTGCGGTGACGCGCTGGCCGAACTCGAACGTGCCTACGGGCAATAGCGACAACGAAAGGCAATGGCATGGAGTTTCTCCGCACCGACCGGAACGGCCCCGTTCAAACCATCTGGTTGAACAACCCGCCCTACAACTTCCTCACCGATGCCGTGATGGGTGAACTACTCGACCTCCTGCGCGCCGTCGACGGTGACGACGGAGTCCGTGCGGTCGTGCTCACCAGCGCCGTCGACGGGGTCTTCGTCAGCCATTACTCGGTGTCGGAGATCCTGGAGGGCGTCGAGGCCGCACCGCTGGCGCTGAACGCGCGCACGGCGGGCGCAGCGCTGCGGATGAGTTCCTTGGCCGACCATGTTCCCGGCGGGCCGTCGGGCTTGGCCCGGGTCGGTGCGGGCGGTGTCGCGAATCTCCGCCGCTATCACGAGGTGTGCCGACTGATGCGGGAGTCCAGCACCGTCTTCATCGCCGCGCTCAACGGCCGCGCGCTGGGTGGCGGTTGCGAGCTGTCGCTGGCTTGCGACCTGCGCCTGATGGCCGACGGTCCCTTCGAAATCGGGCAGCCCGAGATCCTGGTCGGCATCATCCCCGGCGGCGGTGGCACCCAGATGCTCACTCGCGTGCTCGGCGCGGGGCGTGCGCTCGAATTGTGTCTCGAGGGCGCTCCGATCACCCCGAGCCGGGCGCTGGAGATCGGGCTCGTGCACAGATTGATCGACGCCGACGAGCTGCTGACCGAGGCGCAGGCGACGGCTGCCAGGTTGGCGAAGCGCTCCCCCACGGCGGTCCGTGGTATCAAACACGCTGTCTACCAGGGTGGTTCGACCTCACTCGAGAAGGGCCTGCACATCGAACGCGCCCACTTCCTCACCGCGGCGTCCACGCCGTCGGCCAAACGCGCGATGGCCACCTACCTCGCCGACGTCGAATCGACGATCGACGCGGGCGGCGACATGTCCGACTTCGTCGCGGAGAGCCTGCCGGGCTGGATCGACGGCACCAAGGTCGACTTCACCGAATAGCGCGGCCAGGCTGCCGCTGCCGATCGCGGTCCCTGCCTGCCCATGATGACGTCACGGGTGGCTCGAACTCGAAGAGCTGCTCGCTCAGGTCGGCTGTGGCTGCCAACCGGGACCTCGGAACAGGAACCCGAGCTTGTCCGAGAATTTTGCCGCGTTCTGCACGTCCTGCCAGATCGCGACTATCTCGCGGGCGTTGATCTTTGCGATGTTGTAGGTGTCGACGTTCTTGGTGAGGCCGTAGATCGCCTGCTCGCCCTCCGGTTCGAAGGAGCCGAAGACGCGGTCCCAGATGATGAGCACGCCACCGTAGTTGCGGTCGAGGTATTCAGTGTTGGAGCCGTGGTGCACGCGGTGGTGGCTCGGTGTGTTGAACACGAATTCGATAGGCGCCCAGAGTTTGCCGATGGCCTCGGTGTGGATGCCGAACTGGTACAGCAGGTTGATCGCGTAGGAGGCGGCGATGATCTTGCCATCGATTCCCGACAGCGCCAGCGGTGCCAGGAAGGGCAGGGACGTGACAACCAGCCATGGCGTACGCAGTGCTGTGGTGAGGTTGAAGTTCTCGCTCGAGTGATGCACGACGTGGACCGACCAGAACACCCGGATTTCGTGGTGTGCGCGATGAAACCAGTAGTAGGCGAAGTCGACCCCGATCAGCGCGACGGCCCACGCAACCCAGCCCTCGAGGTGCCACGGCACCAGCGAGGAAACAGTTGCGAAGATCGCGAGCTCCGCCAGCGCCCAGGGAATGTTGAGCACTTGATACCCCACACCGGCGGCGATGGAGGTAGCTGAGTCACGGTAGTCGTAGGGCTTGCCGTGACGCTTGATGTACACGAACTCCGCCACAACGGCGACAAGGAAGACCGGAATCGCCAGCCAGATCAGCATGGTCGAGACATCCGTGCCGGACATCGCGGACGCAAGTCGGGGCACGACGACTACGGCAGCCGTGCTCAGTCCCGCGAGGAGCACTCCGAACGCCACGACGAACCTGGTCCGGCGGCGGGCCCGGAACTTCTCCCGCCACACCTCGGTAGTCGATTTCGCGCCACTCATAGGTAAACCATCGTCCGGAGCCGCACTCCACACCAGGGACCCCAGGTGTGGCTGATCGCCACCTTGTTGCCGGCAGGGCCGAATGCCCCGCCGATATCGCGACCGGGATCAGGACGGCTTCGGCACGGCTTCCGGGATGCGTCTCATCCGGAACGAGGTGAACAACCCGACGAGACCGGCCAGCAGCGGAACCAGTAGTGCCACCTGCAGAGCTAAGGGCCGAGCCTCGGTGTTGATGCGAACGATCTCGTCGCGGATCTGCGGCGGTTGGTCGACGAGCAGCTGATCGAGCTGGGTGTTGCTCATGATCTCGGCGTCGTCCTCCAGCACCTGCGCCACCTGTTGTTGCTGTGCCTGCGGGAGCACCGTGCTCGATTCCGCCATGCTCGTGAAGGTGATCGACAACGTCGCCAGCATGATGGCGCCGGCGAACGCCAGCCCGAAGGACAACCCGAACGACCCGGCCGCCGAATTGACGCCGGCGGCTTCGCTGATCCGCTCCTCCTCGATCGGGGCCAGTGTGTAGTTGTTGAGCTGGGACACCAGCAGACCCAGCCCTGAGCCCGCGATGATGAGGGGAATGATGAGCCCCCAGCCGAATTCCGCGCGGGGCACGATCGGAACGAGTACCACCGTCCCGACCGTCAGGAGCACGAATCCCCACCGGATGATGGTGCTCGCGGGCCGATCGCCCGCGTATCTGCCGGTGAGCAGCGCTACGGCGAACATGCTCAACGACAGGGGCGCGATGGACAGTCCTGCTTGCATCGCGTTGTACTCGAGCACCATCTGCAGGTAGATCGGCAGGGCGATCATCGTGCCGCCGAGGGCGATCTGCTGCAGCATCTGTCCCGAGATGCCCAGCCGGAAGGCCTTGGAACGGAACAGGTCCGGGTCGAGCAGTATCGATTTGCCCGCACGCTTGCGCCGAACGAGCCAATAGGCGAGGCCGGCCAGCGCGACGGCCCCGAGGGCCAGGAGGGCGCCGACCGCTTCGCCGCCTTCCTGCCACACCAGGATTCCCAGCACGATTCCGCCCATACCGAGTACCGACAGCACCGCCCCGACCAGGTCGACGCTGCGTGGGCCGGTATAGGACACATCGCGGACGATGCCCATCCCGGACAGCACGATCGCGATAACGACGACCTCCAACACGAACCCGACGCGCCACGACAGGTAGGTGGTGATGAATCCGCCGAGCAGTGGGCCGATCGCGGCCGCGATCGCGGCCGCCGCGCCGACCAGGGCATAGACCTTCTTCTGCGCCACGCCTTCGAAGTTGCCGTGGATCAGCGATTGCATGGCGGGCAACAGCAGCGATGCGCCGATCCCGCCGAGCACCGCCCAGAAGATGACGATCGCGATCAGGCTCTGCGCGAACGCCATCGCCGTCGCCCCGATCGCGTAGCCGATCAATCCCAGCGCATAGGCCCGCTTGCGTCCGATCAGGTCACCTGCTTTTCCGCCGATCAGAATGAATGCGGCCGAAACCAGCGCTTCCAACGCGATCGCCGCTTGGACCCCGCTGACGGTCGTGTCGAGATCTCGCACCACCGCCGAGATCGACACGTTCATCAGCGATGTATCGACGACGAGCACGAACATCGCCATCGCCAGCAACACCGCCAGCAGTCGCTGTGTGCCGCCCGTCTGCCCAGCCGAATCGTTGCTCATCGACGCTCACCATCCCGGCAGTCGTGACGTACTTCTGCTGTTTGCTATGACCGGAATCCATTGCAACACGGAATTCACCGTGAACGTCGGACCGACGACGCCGTGACCTCGACGAGAAGGCCTGATCCGAGCGACACTCACCCGTCCCGAGCCGGCACCGCCTCTGTGACCGGTGAGTCGCGTTCGACCAGCGCGGGCCGTGCCACCAGTTCCACCACCAGCAGGGCTGCCACCGCGACGAGCACGGTCACCACCACGACCACGCCCGACGGGTACGGCCAGAACACCAGGGTCGTCACCGCGATCACGATGATGACCACCCGCAGCGGGATGCGGAACCGCGCGACCGCGGATTCGATCGGATTCGGGGCCCGCCCGTGCTCGGGGCGCAGCGCGTCGAGCGCCCGAGTACCAGCGCCACGGACCGCGGCCGCCGATCCCGACGATCCGGTGAGGTATCCGACGACCGCGATCACCACGGCCAGCACGAACACCGCCCGCAACGCGGTGCGCAGCGGAACCAGCACGGTGTCGATCAGCACCGTGGCCGCCTGCGCGGAGAGCACGTCCGCAGGGACGGCCCCCAGATACCACGACCGGCCGAGGGCGATCGCCACGGCCAGCAGCGCCATCGCGATCGCGATGCTGACTCCGACCAGCGCAACGGCGCGTCGGCGTGCGCCGTTCGGCGCCACCCACACGGCACCGACGGCGGCCAGCAGGGTCAGCCAGGGCAGCACCGCGGAGGCCTTGTCCAATGCCGAGGTCGCCCGCTGCGCCTTGACGAGTTCGGGCGATTCGAACAGCACGAACGACTTGTCGACCGTGGGGACCTTGTCCGCGAACGCGAACCCCCGATCGATCAGCGCTGCCCGAACCCGGTCGATGATCGGGGCCAGCGAGATGCTGACCACGCCCTGATCGCTGACATCGACGCCAGGCCGGGTCTGCCCGGTCAGCACCGCGACCAGCGCCTGATGCGCCTGCTCGTTGGCCTGGATCCACAGGGCTTCGAACTGGTCGGAGGCCACGAACGATGCCACCGTGCGGTGCACGAACGACTCGGCCTGATCGGCGATCACCGGCGCCAGCCCGACCACGGCGGGCGGCACGCGGGGAGCGTCGTCGGCGATCGACCGCAGCGCGTCGGCGGTGATCGCCTCGACATCGAGGCGCGTCATGACCTCATCGGTGATCTGATCGGTGAGTTCGCCCTGCAGCACCGGGTCCGACCCCAGCGCGGCCATTGTCCGGACATAGCGGTCGGTGTCGAGGACCTCGCTGTGGGCGTAGCGGGCGAGGACCGCGGAAAAGGACAGGACGGCGACCAGCACGAGCAGGACCGCCGCACCCGTCCAGCGCAATTTCCGGTGACCGGAGGGACGTCGGTCCTCGGCCGGAGCAGCGTTCGGCGATTTCTCATCGCGGGCGCGACGAAGTTCGGTCAGTTCCTGTCGCAGGCGCTGTAGTTCCGCGCGCTCAGCCGCGTCGAGTGGTTCGTCGGCTCCGCTCGAGGCATTCACAATGCTCCTCCGATACAGCCCGAAGGCCGGCCGGGAGTTGCCGCTCCGCGGCCGGATGTCTCGTCGTTCAGACCAACTCGGGGACGCGCAGATGGGCGAAGCCGAGTCGGAACTCCGCCACCTCGAGGACCTCGGCTCCCATGGTGCGGACCGCTTCGGCGCGCATGCGATCCACCAGGGGGCGGCTGTTGTCCAATTCCTCTCGGCTTGCCCAGACCGTGGATCCCACCCCTCGGCCGGTGTCCCGGTCGACGAACAGGCTGGCGCTGCGGAATCCATCGATCTTCTCGAATTCCGGCAGCAAGCTGGACTTGAATGTGTGGATCGCCAAGTCGACTGCCGTCGGGTCGACCTGGATCCAGGTGCATCGGGTGCAGGCACTCGCGCCGGCCAGGTGATCGCGGTGCATGACCGCGACTTCCCATTCCTCGATGTGCTCGACCTGTCCGTTGAGCGCTTCGGCCAGACCGTCGCGCAGCGATCGGACGCGCATCCTGCTGTCGTGCAGGGCGTCCTCCGATTCCCACGCGGTCGTGGCGATGCATCGGCCTGTCGCCCTGTCCACCATCAGTGACATACCGACCCACCCGTCGATTTCGGGCATATTCGGCATCACCGCATTGTGGAGGTATGCGATACCACGGTCGATCGACGACCGCTGGGCAGCGAATGTGCTGGAACGTGCGTACACGGGCCACCTCCTACTCCAGGAAGGGCGGCGCCCCGGCGGGCGCCACCGGACATATCCACTGTCCTCCGAAAAGACCGTCCACACAATGCGACGGCCGTCGTCACCACGTTCGAAATCAGGCAATATTCGACAGCGCGAAGGTATTGACATCGAGCAGATCCGGAGAAGACTGGATATACACCGGAATACCGGAATGAGCCGCACTGCCGACGAAGACGTTCGCCGACGGTAGTGACGACATTTCAGGATCTGGCTAAGCCCCCGGCAAGCCAATCGAATACCGGAGTTGTCAGCGACGACTGAGCTCATGGTTTCGATGGAGACTACCGGGGACTGTTCTGTTTACGGCCGAAATTCTCGACAGTGCAACGAATTCGAACGACGGAGCCGCGCGTGGCGGGGAGGCCCCGCCTAGGCGAGGGTGATGTCGACGGGCACCGCGGTGCGCACTGTGTGCCCCACCGGCGAGCTGGACAGCACCTTCGTGTGCAGGTCCTCGAGCTGCTCCCGGGAAGCGTCCGAATCGATCGACACTGTCGCGGTGATGGACTCGAAGCCGGCGTGTCCCTGGGCGAGCCCGAGGAAAACGTGCAGGTCGAGGTCGCCCTTCACGTCGATGCGCAGATCGTCGATGCGGATGCCGGCGATCGTGGCGTTGGCCGCGTAGCCGACCGCGAGGCAGTTGCCCAGGGCCGCGAGCAGTTGTTCGACGGGGTTGGGGGCGGTGTCGGCGCCGCCGAGCGCCGACGGCTCGTCCGACGGGATCGGCGCGAACTTGCGGACGCGCGCCTCCGAGGCGAACCCGCCCTTCCACCCGACATGCGCCGCCCAGGTGGTCTGCCCCTTGGCCGGATCGGCTCGAACAGCCGCCACGAGACCACCGACGGCGTCGATATCCACGTTGTTGAGTCGGGTACTGGCTTCGACGGTCATGAGAGTCTCCTTGCGGCAGCGAGCGGGAATACTCGAACCACCACAGGGTCCTCGCCGCAGCCGCACTCCCAACAGGGTTTGCCGCACGATGAATCCAGCGCCGGACCGGTCAGTACTCACCCTTGATGACGAAGTAGGAACCGCGAATGGTGCCTGCGAGCTTCGACTTCTGCCGGGCGAACTTGAACGAGTCGAGCTCGGCGGGTACTTCCATTCCGTCGCTGAGCTTGAACCCGACCGCCCGCTTCTTCGCATCGTCGATCGAGTACATCACGTTGATCGACAGGCCGCTTTCATAGAAGACATAGGCCATACGAATGTTCTCGACCTGGAAAGCGGTAGCTTCGAGCGGGCGCGAGGCGATGACGATGTCACGTTCTTCGGCGAGTATCCGGCTCACCCGGTCGACAGCCGATGTCGCCTCGCTCGCGGGCTCCACGGTGAAGACATGATCGTATTTGTTCTTGAAATACCTGGCCTCGTTCGCCCGCAATCCCGCGAGCGCGTCGGCGACCGGCGACGACTCCAATCCCCGGGTCGAAACGGTCTCGAAATCCACGATGTAAGCCACGGCGAACTCCTCAGCGGGTACGGCCGGGTGCAGCCCGGCGAGCTGGCCGGGACCCATACTGCACCAGCACAACCCATCACGCCCCCTGACAGGCCAGGGTGCGACGCGCGAGTTTCGCTGCGTCAGTGCGAGTAGTCGCGGAAGGTCATGACACCGCCGACCAGGACTACCACCGCCGTGAGGATGTAGACGGTGACGCGAAACCAGGTCGGCCCGTAGTAACTGACCGCCATCGACGCGCCCAACGCTGCGAGAATCAGCACCACCCCGTAGAAGGGTGTGCGTTGCTCCCTGTCAACCATTCCTCCAGTGTCCGCCGACTGTGCCGCGGGTGCCAATGCCGATCTTGCCGATCACGGTTGTCGTGCCGCCGCGACACTTGTTTATACGTATACTTCTACGTATAGTCACAAGCGTTGTCCGGCAGCACCGCCGGGTCCGCACGCTCGATCGGAACGAACATGACCGTCTCGCAGATCACCCGCCCCGGAATGCTGCCCACCAGCACCTACGCACCGTGGGTCGGCTCTGCGTCGCACGTCGACCCCATCCGCGTGCTGCGATTCCTGCGCGGCGATCACGCCCTCGCTCAGCTGATCCGGTTCGCTCTGGTCGGCGGTGCCAGCAACATCGCCTATGTGCTGTTGTTCATGACCATGCACGACAGCGGTCCACTGGTCGCCAATGTCGCCGGGTCGATGGTGAGCACCGTGATCGCCAACGAATTGCACCGCCAGCTCACCTTCCGGGCGGGAAGCAGGGTCGGCGGATTCACCGCGCAGTGGGAGGGCGGCGGACTGGCGCTGCTCGGCCTCGGCATCAGCACGGCGGCGCTGGCCGGGCTGGATTTCCTGGCGCCGGATCTCGGGGAGGTCGCGCAGGCGGGTGCGGTGATCGCCGTCATGGCCGCGGTCGGCGGTTTGCGGTTCCTGGTTCTGCGCAGTCTCGTCTTCGGGAACTAGTCGAGAGATGCGCCGAATCATTATCAGTGGCACCGTTTCCCTTATCGTGCCAGGACGAATTCTATTGGGCAGCAGGCGTTTACGCGTCGATCGCACAATCGATACCCCCAGATAATTTCGCCCTGTCAGAAATGTCTGATGAATGACGGGCCCTGCAGACCGGGCGGGACAGTTCTGCTGACCGGGCTGCCCAGTTCGGGAAAATCCACCATCGCAGCCGCCACCCGGCAGCGGGTGGCGGCCGCCGGGCATCGGGTCGAGGTACTCGACGGCGACGACGTGCGCGGGCGGCTGTGGCCCGAACTCGGCCTCTCCCCCGACAACCGCACACAGAATCTCGGCCGGATCACCACCCTCGCGCTGATGCTGGCCGGGCACGGCGTGCTCGTTCTCGTGGCAGCCATCGCGCCGTACGCCGCCGATCGCGCGCTGATGCGGGTGCGCCACGACGACGCCGGCCTCGACTTCGCCGAAGTCCACGTCGCGACAGCGCTTTCCACCTGCACACAACGCGACGTCAAGGGCCTGTACGGGCGCCGATCCAGAGGCGAGCTCACCCAGCTCACCGGGGTCGACGCGGCCTACGAGGAACCGCTGTCGCCCGCTCTGCGGATAGACACCACCGCCGAGCCGGTCGCCGAATCCGCCGATCACGTCCTCGATCTCCTGATCCGCCGGGGCCTGATCACCGCTGCGCTACCGAGCCAACGCCCGTGAAACAGACGACGGCGAACCGCCTCGTACCCGCGCCGATCTTCATCCTGTCCGCGCCCCGATCCGGGTCGACCCTGCTGCGGTCGGTCCTCGACAGCCACGCACGCATCCACGCCCCACACGAACTCCACCTGAACCTGCTGACCGTCCAGGAACTGGAGTGGGCCGCCGACGACATCACCGAGCGCTACGCGAGTATCTCGCTGGACGCGCTCGGCCTGACTATCCGTGAGCTCGAACATCTCCTCTGGGACCGCCTGCTGCACCACGAGCTGGAACGCAGCGGGAAGGACCGGATGGTCAACAAGACGACGAGCAGCGTGCTGACCTGGCGACGGATCGCCGCGTGCTGGCCCGACGCCCGCTACGTGTTCCTGTTGCGCCACCCGGTCCAGATCGCCGACTCGCTGGGCCGCGCGTGGGCGGATCGCCGTGAGATCGACCCGGTGCGGCGGACGCTGGAGTTCGTCGCGGCGATGAACGAGGCCAGGGCGACGCTGGACGGCCACGAGATCCGCTACGAGGACCTGACCCACCGCCCCGAGGAAACCGTGCGCGGCCTGTGCCGGTTCCTCGACGTCGAGTGGCAGCCCTCGATGCTGGACTACGGCCGTTTCGACCACGGCAGCTACATTCGCGGCATCGGCGACTGGAGCGACACCATCCGCTCCGGCGCCATCCAGCCTGCCCGGCCACTGCCCACCGACGAGACGATCCCGGACGCGCTGAGGACGGCGTGCCGAGAATGGGGCTACCCGGCTCGCGCGGAGCAGGACCACCGAGATGCCGCGCTGAGCTAGCGACTCAGATCCCGGAACCGCTTCACTGCCAGCGGGAAGAACACCGCGATCAACGCCAGCGGCCACACCACCGCCAGCATTTCGGCGTGTGCCCCGGCCCAGGAGTCGCCGACCGCACCCGGATTGCCCAGCAGACCGCGCACCGCCGTGGCCGTCGCCGACATCGGGTTCCACTCGACGACCGCACCCAGCCAGGACGGCATCGACTCGGGCGAGGCGATGGCATTGGAGAGGAAGCTGATCGGCCAGACCAGGATCTGCACCGCCTGCACCAGCTCGGGCTTGCCCGCGACCATCGCCAGGTAGATGCCGATCCACAACATCGCGAAGCGGAACAGCAACAACAGCCCTACCGCCGCCAGGAACGAGGCGGCACCATCGTGCCAGCGCCAGCCGATCGCGTACCCGACCGCGATCATCACGATCAGCCCGACCGCCGACTGCAGCATGTCGGCGACGCTGCGACCCACCAGGACCGCGGCCGAGTTCATCGGCATCGAGCGGAATCGATCGATGACTCCCTTGCCGAGGTCCTGGGTCACCGCGAGCATGGTCGCCTCGAGACCGAAGGCCATTGTCATGGTGAGGATTCCGGGGACCAGGTAGTCCTTGAAGTCACCGTCGATGCCGCGCCCGCCGCCGATCAGGTAGCTGAACATCAGCAAAAGCATCACTGGGAACACCAGCCCGACGACCACCTGGACGGGCTGGCGGGCCCAGTGCGCCAGCTCGCGCCTGGTCATCGTCCAGGAATCGGTGAGCGCCGTGCCCAGGGTCCGGTTCGTCGAATATGTCGCGCTCACGCCGCGTCCTCCTTGGTCAGCTGCATGAAGACTTCGTCGAGTGTCGGCCGTCTGATCGCGATGTCCTCGGCCTCGATGCCGTTGGTCTCCAGCGCCCGGACCGTCTCGGTGAGTGCCGCCATCCGGTCACCGACCGCGGCGCTGACCATCCGCCGGTCCTCGTCCACCACCGCCTCGCCGGGGATGAGCGCGGCCGCGAGGGCCAGCTGGGTGGAGTCGTGCAGGACTACGTCGATGCGGTCGCCGCCGGTCTTGGATTTCAGCTGGTCGGCGGTGCCCGCCGCGATGACCTTCCCGTGGTCGATCACCGAGATCTGATCGGCCAATTGATCGGCCTCCTCCAGGTATTGCGTGGTCAACAGCACGGTGGTGCCGCCGTCGACCAGGGAGCGCACCGAACTCCACACCTCGGCGCGACCGCGGGGATCGAGCCCGGTCGTGGGTTCGTCCAGGAACAGCACCTGCGGTGCGGAGATGAGCGACGCCGCGAGGTCGAGCCGCCGGCGCATACCGCCGCTGTACTGCTTGACCGCTTTCTTGCCGGTGTCCGCGAGACCGAATCGCGCGAGGAGTTCGTCGGCCCTGACACCCGCGCGCCGCGCGCCCAGGTGGTAGAGACGCCCGAACATCTCCAGGTTCTGCCGACCGCTGAGTTCCTCGTCGACAGCCGCGCTCTGGCCGAGCAGGCCGATGCGTGAACGCACCTCGTCGGCTCGCGTGCGCACATCGATGCCCGCCACCTCGACCCGCCCTTCCTCGGGCCGGAGCAACGTGGACATGATGCGCACGGCCGTGGTCTTTCCCGCGCCGTTCGGGCCGAGTACCGCGTGCACGGTACCGGCCCGAACAGCGAGATCGAGTCCGTCGAGGGCCTGCTTCGCCCCGTACTTCTTGCGCAGGCCTTCGACGACGATCGAGAGATCGTGGTCAGTCAAAACACCCTCCATCACCAGTGATCAAATTTGACTAGATGGCCAAGGTACCGGGGCCGGTTCAGTTAGTCAAACTTGAATACTGCTATTTTGATCGCACTCGCTCGGAAGGGAGACGTCCATGTCAGCGATCCGGTTGCTGGTCCTCGGCGCGGTCCGTCAGCACGGCCGAGCGCACGGTTATCAGGTGCGCAACGACCTGGAATTCTGGGGCGCGCACGAATGGTCCAACGCCAAGCCCGGCTCGATCTACCACGCGCTCAAGCAGATGGCCAAGCAGGGACTGCTCCTCGCGCACGAGGTCGCCCCGAGCACCGCCGGCGGTCCGCCCCGCGTCGAGTACGAGGTCACCGACAAGGGCACCGAGGAGTTCCTCACACTGCTCCGCGAGGCCCTGACCTCGTACGACCAGCAGATGGACATGATCTCGGCCGCCATCGGTTTCATCGTCGACCTACCGCGCGCCGAGGCCGTCGCGCTCCTGAAGCAACGAATGATCGGCCTCGAGCAGTGGCGGGCCTCGGTCACCGAGTACTACACGCCGGAGCAGGGTCCGGGGCAGCTCGGACACATCGGCGAGATCATGAACATGTGGGTGCACTCCGCCGACAGCGAAGCAGCCTGGACGCACGGCCTGATCGACCGCATCGAAGGCGGCGCGTACACCTTCGCCGACGAGGGCGAACCTTTCGTGGGCATCCTCGCCGAGGACGAGCCGAACCCGTTCGGCACCGGACCGCACCCCGACGACCTCCGCTGACCGGGGTTTCACCAGCTCAGGGGCGAACCAGGACTTCGCTGGGCCGCTCGGCCGGGGCGGACGATTGCCGTTCGATCAAACCCAGTGCGACGCCGGCGACGATGACCGCGCCGCCCGCCACCTGGGCGAGCCGGAACGGTTCGCCGTTGATGATCACGGCGCTGAGCACGCCGAAGACCGGGACCAGGTTGAGGATGTTCACCGCGACGCTCGGCGCCATCCTGCGCAGGCCGTAGTTGTAGAGCAGGAACCCGCCGACCGAGCACGCCACGGCCAGGTAGACGAGCAGCGACGACGTGGTCACGTCGGGCATGCGCCAGCTGTCGGCTTCCAGGAGCGCGATCAGGAGGAATCCGCCCGCCCCCGCCATGGTCTGGTAGTAGGTGACGGTCAGGGCGCCGTGCCCGGCACTCGCCCGCTTGCCGAGCACGTTGTAGCCCGCCCAGGCCAGTCCGCCGAGCAGCAGGATGATGTCGCCCAGCCACCGTGCGCTGCCGCCGATCCGGGCACCGTCGTGGACCACGAGAACGGCACCGGCGGTGGCCAGCAGCACGCCCGTCACCCGCAGCGGCGGCAGCCGGACGCGCAGGACGGCCAGCTCCAGCAGCATCGTCATCAGCGGGTAGGTCGCCACGATGAGAGCCGCGTCGGAGGCTGTGGACAGATCCACGCCGACGTTCTCGAGGACGAAATAGACGGTGATGCCGAGCAATCCGCACAGGTAGAGCAGGCGCCGCTGCCCGGCATCCGGCCGGTCGCCGCGGTGGCGGTCCAGCCGCACCATCGCGGCGAGCAGCAATGCCGCCATGGTGAATCGGGCGGCCCCGATACTGAGCGGGCCGAGGTCGGCCAACAGCACTTTCGTCACCGCGTAGGAACTGCTCCACAACAGTGCGGCCGCGACCACCGCGCCCACCGCCCCCACGCTCGGCCCTCGTTCACGCACCGGAAGGCACCTCTTTCCGAAGTATCGCAGCCGAACGAAAATCAGCTGACCGGCGAGACGCTAGCAACATAGTCAGCAGCTATGCGTACAGTCCGAACTAGATTCGGAAATGGATGGAGAGAGGCGAGCGTGGACGAACTAGATTCGGCGTTGGTACGGATGCTCCAACAGGATGGTCGGCGCACCAATCGCGACATGGCCCAAGCGCTCGACATCGCCCCCTCGACCTGTCTGGAGCGGATCAGATCGCTGCGCGAACGCGGCATCCTGACCGGGTTCCACGCGGAGGCGGACCTCGCGGCGATCGGGCGCGGGTTGCAGGCCGTGATCGCCGTGCGCGTCCACCCGCCGACCCGCGCGGTGATCGAGGGCTTCCAGGCGTTCCTGGAGCAGATGCCCGAGGTGATCTCGCTGTTCGTGCTCACCGGCAACGACGATTTCCTCGTGCACGTGGCCGTCCGCGACACCGACCATCTGCACGGGGTGGTCCTGGACAAGCTGACGACGCGTCCGGAACTCGCCAACGTCCGCACCTCGGTGGTCTACGGGCACCAGCGCAAGAAGGTGATCAGCCCGACGTGAGCGGCGCCGCGGTCACGGCCCGGACGTGTTCCTCGCGCACGCCCGGTGCGCATTCGCGCAGGATCAGACCCGTCGGCTCGACGTCGATGACAGCCAAGTCGGTGATGATCCGATGCACGACGCCCGCCCCGGTGAGCGGCAAGGTACAGGTCGGCACGATTTTCGGGGTACCCGCCTTGTCGGTGTGCGTCATCACCACGATCACGCGACGGGCGCCGTGGACCAGGTCCATCGCCCCACCCATCCCTTTGACCAGCTGACCCGGCACCATCCAGTTGGCGAGGTCGCCCGCGGCCGAGACCTGCATGCCGCCGAGGACCGCGGTGTCGATGTGGCCACCACGGATCATGCCGAAACTGAGCGACGAATCGAAGAACGAGGCGCCGTCGGCGACGGTGACGGTTTCCTTGCCCGCGTTGATCAGGTCGGCGTCGACGTCGTCGTCGCGGGGGTAGGGACCGGTGCCGAGGATCCCGTTCTCCGAATGCAGCGTCACCGCCACACCCTCGGGCAGGAAATTGGGGATCAGGGTCGGCAGCCCGATACCGAGGTTGACGTACTCGCCGGACCGTAGTTCCCGCGCGGCGCGGGCGGCCATCTCGGTACGCGTCCAGCCGAGCGCCACCGTCGATGCGGTCATGACACGGTCCGCCTTTCGATGAGTTTGGTCTGCGGCCCCGTGTGCACGATCCGGTCGACGAACACGCCGGGCAGATGCACCTGCGCCGGATCGAGGGAACCGGCGGGCACCAGCGTCTCGACCTGGGCGATACACACCGTGCCCGCCATCGCGGCGAGCGGGTTGAAATTGCGGGCGGCCTTGTTGAACACCAGATTTCCGTCGGTGTCGCCGATCAGGGCGTGCACGAGCGCGTAGTCGGCGGTGATGGATTCCTCGAGCACGAACCGGCGACCATGGAAGGTGCGGACCTCTTTGGCGGGCGAGGAGATCGCGACGGACCCGTCGGACCGGTATCGCCACGGCAATCCCCCGTCGGATACCGGCGTCCCGACACCCGCCGCGGTGAAGAAGGCCGGAATCCCGGTCCCGCCCGCGCGCAGCTTCTCGGCGAGGGTGCCCTGCGGTGTCAGTTCGACTTCCAGTTCACCGGACAGATACTGGCGCGCGAACTCGGCGTTCTCCCCCACATAGGACGCGGTGATCCGACGGATACGCTTCTGCGCCAGCAAGATCCCCAGCCCATGACTGTCGGTGCCGCAGTTGTTCGAGAAGATCTCCAGCTCGTCGGCCGTGCCCGCCGCCAGTGCGGCGACGAGTGCGTCGGGAATGCCGCACACCCCGAAACCGCCGACGGCGAGCGAGGATCCGGACCCGATATCGGCGACCGCCGCGGCGGCCGTGGCGAACACGGTTGTCATCGGGTGAGCTCCCCGGTGAGGTCGAGGAGTTCGTCGAGCAGTTCCTGGGCGCGCGGCCACGGACCGTAGCCCGCCGCCGGATTCAGATGGCCGACGTCGCCGAGGTCGACCAGCCTGCTCCCCCACACCTCGGCCAGGCCCGCGACGCGACGCGTCGTGGCCAAGGGATCGGTGCTGCTCGCGGCCACGATGCTCGGGAACGGCAACTGCCGCCGCGGGATCGGTGTCCAGCCGTTGGCCGCCAGTTCCTCGGCGGTCGGATAGCCCGGTGGCAGCGGGGTTTCGAAGTCGGGCGGTGTCGCGAGCAGCGCGCCGCGCACCGGCCGGTCGGACTGCTGAGCCCAGTGGACGGTGATCATCACGCCCGCGCTGTGCGCGACCAGGACGACAGGGCCGTCGATCTCGGCGAGCACTGCCTCGAGTGTGGCGACCCGCGCGGCCAGGCTCAGCCCGTCGCGCTCGAGCGGCGGCACGATCGCCACCTTGTCGAGGGTGTCGGCGAGCAGCGTCTGCCAGTGGCCGGCGACATGGTCGCGCAGACCGGGCACGATCACGACGGTGGGTTCGGGGAGGGAATTCATTTGTGCGGTAATCCTTTTCGACGGGATCAGTGCGGAGCCGACGCATGGACGGAGGCGAGCTTGCGCAGACCGATCGGGTACATCCGGCGGCCGAGGAGCAGGGCGGCGATGGCGAGCACCGACACGACCGGGGTGATGCGCAGCGCGTCCCGCAGCCCGAGATGATCGGCGAGCACGCCGACGACGAACGGGCCCAGCGCCAGTCCGAGCAGACTGTTGGCGAGGGTGAGGGTGCCGAACGCCGAAGCGCGAACCGAAGGGTGGGTGAGGTTGGCGACCATGGCGACGGTGGGACCGGCCGAGCCGCCGGCGAAGAACGCGCCGATGCCGAGCAGAATCAGTTGCGGCGCACCGGTACTCAGGCTGAATCCGATGCCGAGGGTGACGAGCGAGGTCAGGCAGAACACGATCGCGGTGGTCCACTTGCGGGCCATCTCCGAACGCCCGACCCGGTCGGTGATCACCCCGCACACCACCATGCCGGTGCCGACGAGTGTCACGATCACGGCCGCCAGACCCGCGGCCCGGTCCGGGGCCAGCCCGTAGTAGCGGTTGAAGAAGCTGGGCATCCACGACAGCAGCACCGCGGCGGTGAACATCTGCAACCCGCTGCCCACATAGGCGCACAGCACCGCCGGATTGGTGAACAGGGTCGAAATCGGCGCACGGAAGGCGACTTCGGGAGTGGGTTCGGCCGCGTGTTCGGCGTTGCGCTGCTCCTTGACCACCACCCAGAACGCCACGGCCAGCACGAGCCCGAACACCGCCATCGTCGCGAACGACCACCGCCACCCCAGGTGCACGGCGATCACGCCACCCGCGGCGACACCGAGCACCGATCCGAACGAACCACCGGCCATGAACGCGCCGCTCAGCGCGGCATGCCGCCGCGCGGCGAACACGCTGAGCACCAGCGCGATGCCGACGCTGCCGTAGGCGGCCTCCCCGACGCCGACGAAGAAACGCGCGGCCAGCATCTGCGGATAGTTGTCGGCCAGTGCGCACACCAGCGTCGCGATACTCCACACCACGGCCATCAGCACCAGGCTCTTGACCCGGCCCCACCGGTCGGCCAGCACCGACAGCGGCAGGGTGAGCAACCCGACCATCAGCGCGACCACACTGCTCAGCGACGCCAACTGCGAATCCGACAGCGTCCATTCGGTTTTCAGGAACGGAAAGACCGCGCTCAACACTTGTCGGGACATGTAGTCGGCCAGTAGCAGGCCGAAAGCCAGTGCGAACACCAGCCAGGGATAGTTGCGGCGAATGGTCGAGGAACGGCTCGGCGCCGGCGCGGGCTTCGCGGCGGTGGTGGTGAGGTCCATGGGTGCTCCTGCGAACCGGTGGACGTCGTCGCTGACGTCCACCGGGTTGTCGAGAAGGGGAAGGGTCAGGCGTGGTGGGTGAACCCGACCTGGCCCGGCTGGCGATTCGGGGCGAACCCGAGCTTGGCGAGCGTCTCGTCGGCGTCGGCGTAGTGCTCGTCGAGTTTGTAGATCTCGCGCGCTTCCTTGCCGGTGGCGACCTCACGGCCGAGCTCACCGGCGATCCGGACCAGCTGCTGGACCTGCTGGACCGAGGTCATCTTCTCGCCCTTGCGACCCCACAGGGTGTCCTCGTTGCCGCAGCGCGCGTGCAGGCCCATGGCGATGGCCATCGTGTTCACCGGCAGCACGCTGCGCATCAGCGTCTCCAGGGTGAGCACGGCACCGTCGGGGGTGCGACGGATGAACTCCATCATGTTGTAGGGGTTCGGCCCGTCGAAGCCGCCGCCGATGCCGACCCAGGTGAGCATGAGCGGGCCGGTGTAGACGCCGCGCCGGATCAGCCGCTCCACGGTCTCGAGCTGCGGGATGCTCGACAGCTGGAAGTGCGGCTGAATGCCGTTGGCCTGCAATCGCTTCAGGTGTTCGGCGACCCAGGTCGGACCCGCAGGGACGAACATCTCGCGATAGGCCTCGTACACCTCGGGCCGCTCGAAGGAGGTGCCCGCGATGTCGTCCTCGGTCATCAGCTCGACGATGTTCATCTGACTGGTGTTGATCGCGATGGTGACCTGATCGGGCTTGGGATCGAGCTCGGCCAGCATGTGCCGGGCGTCGTCGGTGAGCCATTTCGCGTCGGCGCCTTCACCTTCGGGCGAGAACGAGATCGAGCCGCCCACCTGCAGGATCATGTCCGGCACGGCCTCGCGCAGGCGGCCGAGCAGCTCGTTGAACTTCGACAGGCGCTTGGAGCCCTTGCCATCGAGTTCACGCACATGGATGTGCAGCACGGTGGCGCCGGCTTCGTAGCAGTCCACGGCCGCCTGGACGTGCTCGTCCATGGTCAGCGGCAGGTCGTCGCGGAAGTCGTCGAGTTCCCATTCCGGGCCGTACGGTGCGACGGTGATGACCAGCTTTTCCTGGTTCTCCGGGAACAGTGCGTCGTCGTGAAAATGCATGGGGGTACTCCGATCGGAATTGCGGGGGTTATCGAAAAAGGGAATGTCAGAAGGGACGGTCGCCGACGATCCCGGCACGTTCCATCTTGCGGACGGCAGGCCAGTAGTCCTGGACCGCGTAGTGCTGGGTGCACCGGTTGTCCCAGATCGCGAAGCTGTTCTCGGTCCAGCGCCAGCGCACCTGGTATTCGGGGATACTCGCCTGGCGCATCAGGTAATTGAGCAGTTCGCTCGCGCCCGGCGCGTAGTCGGCGCCGAATCGGATGTTCTCCGGCGTGTGGTAATTGACCAGATGCGTCGTGAAGGAATTGACGAACAGAATGTCCTCGCCGGTGTCCGGGTGAATGCGCACCACCGGATGTTCGGCATCGGGGAAACGCTCGTGCAGGGCGAGCCGCTTCTCCTCGGTGAGCGCAGCGCCGAAACTCGCCTCGATACTGTGCCGGGCCCGCAGATGCGCGATCTGGGATTTCACCGACTGCGGCAGCCGCTTGTACGCCTCGACCATGTTCACCCAGATGGTGTCGCCGCCGACGGGCGGCGTTTCCACGCAGCGCAGCACGGCGCCCATCGGCGGATTGACCCGCCAGGTGGCATCGCAGTGGTAGGCGTTCTCGTAGTGCTCGGGCGCACTGTCGAGGTCCTTGTAGATGCGGACGAGACCAGGGTGGTCGGGATCGCTGCCGAGGGCCGGGTGGTCCTCGAGCGGGCCGAAACGTTCAGCGAGGGCGACGTGTTCGGCGCGGGTGATGTCCTGGTCGCGGACGAAGAGCACCTTGTGGCGCAGCAGCAGGGTGCGCAGTTCGGCGAACAGGGCGTCGTCGACGGCGGCCTCGGCGAGGCTCACCCCGTGCAGTTGCGCGCCGATGGTCGCGGTCAGCGGCACCGCGTGGATCGCGGTTCGAACGGTCATTGGCTTGTTCCTTTCCGGTGGGCGCGTCAGATCGCGAAGACCGACGCGCCGACGCTGCGGCCCGCTTCGAGGTCGCGATGGGCCTGGACGGCGTTCGGGAGTTCGTAGCGCTGATTGATCTCGACCCGCAGGCGCCCCGCGGTGAGGTGGTCGTGCAGTTCACCGGCCAGTTCGGCGCGTTCGGCCGGGTCGGCGATGTAGTCCGCGAGCGCGGGCCGGGTGACGTACAGCGAGCCCTTCACGGCCAGCTGCATCGGCTCGATCGGCGGCACCGGACCCGAGGCGGTGCCGAAGCACACCAGCAGCCCGCGCCGGGCGAGGGAGGCGATCGAGGACTGGTAGGTGGTCTTGCCGATGCTGTCGTAGACCACGGGAACGCCCGCGCCGTCGGTGATTTCACGGACCCGGGTCGCGACGTCCTCGCGGGTGTAGATCACCACATGGTCGCAGCCGTTGGCGCGGGCGACCGCCGCCTTCTCCTCGCTGGAGACGGTGCCGATCACACTGACCCCGAGCAGTTTCGCCCACTGGGTGAACAGCTGACCGACCCCACCCGCCGCCGCGTGCAGGAGCACCGTGTCGCCCGCACGCAGCGGATGGATGCGGCGCAACAGGTAGGCGGTGGTCAGGCCGCGCATGGTGGTCGCGGCCGCGGTGTCGAACGCGATGGCATCGGGCAGGGCGATCAGGTGCTCGGCGGGCATGATCCGTTCGGTGCTGTACGCGCCGAGCGGGCTGCCGGTGTAGGTGACGCGGTCACCGGGCGCGAAATCGACGCCGGGGCCGACGGCTTCGATGACGCCCGCCCCCTCCACGCCGAGGCCCGCAGGCAACGCCGCCGGGTACAGACCGGTGCGGAAATACGTGTCGGCGAAGTTGAGACCGACCGCCTCGTGCCGGATCCGGACCTGGCCCGGCCCCGGCTCACCGACCTCGGTGGACTCCCACCGCATCACGTCGGGACCACCGGTTTCAGCGAATCGAATTGCGTGTGCCACTGCCATCTCCTCCTGTGTGATGCAGCTAACTGTAGGGTGGGTCACACCGAGATATTTGCCCTCACGGGACAGAAAACTATTCATTTCGGGACAGCGAGGAGGATGTCGGATGAAGCCGTTGTCCAGGTACGCGTCACTGAACGACTACGTCGAACTGGCGCGCTCGCTCGGGCTCGAACCGGCCCGGCTGATCCGCGATTGCGGACTCGACCCAGCCGGTTTCGGCACGCAGGACCGCTGGATTCCGGCCGAAGCCGTCGCCGAGCTACTGGAACGCTCGGCCGCCGAATCCGGCCGCGAGGACTTCGGTGTGCGATTGGCGCAGCTGCGCCGCTTCTCCAACCTCGGCCCGTTGAGCCTGGTCATCCGCGAGGAACCGGACGTGCGCAGCGCGCTGCGGTTGCTGTCGCGCCACGAGCACATGTACAACGAGGCGCTGCACACCGAGGTCATCGAGGCGAACGGCATGGCCACCATTCGGGTGAGCGTGGACGTCGGCCGAGCGGTGCCCGTGCGGCAGGCCGTCGAACTCACCACCGGGGTGCTGCACGGATTGCTCCGCGGTTTCGTCGGACCCACCTGGCGGCCGATGCAGGTGTGCTTCTCCCACCCCGCCCCGCGCGAGAGCACCACCTACCTCAAGATGTTCGGCCCGCATGTCGAGTTCGATCAGGATTTCGACGGAATCCTCACCTACAGCAGCGATCTCGACGCGGAGAACGCGATGGCCGACCCGCTGCTGCACGCCTACACGCAGCAGTTACTCGGCGCGATGGCGCCCTCGCGGGAGGCCACGGTCGCCGACCGGGTCCGCGAACTCGTCGAACTGCTGTTGCCGACGGGCCGGTGCACCGTCGAACAGGTGGCGCGCAGCCTCGGGGTCGACCGGCGCACGGTCCACCGCAAGCTCGCCCAGGACGGCACGACGTTCACCTCGATGGTCGACGAGATCCGCGGGGCACTGGCCGAGCGGATGGTGGCCAACCGCCGCCACTCCCTCACCGAAGTAGGTGACCTGCTCGGCTTTTCGTCGGTGAGCAACTTCTCGCGGTGGTTCAGTGCCAGGTATGGAGTCAGCCCCCGGCAGTGGCGGCAACGCGAGTGAGCGCGCCATCGCCGCAACTCAACGGTGAGTGGCCAGTTCGGCGATGGTCGTACGGACCCCGCGCACGGCGGGAACCGCGGCGAATTCGGCTGCTTCGTAATGGAAGTCGCGCAGGCGGGCGGTAGTGCGGGCAGGCATCTCGGCCCCGTGCGTCGCCAGTGCCTGCTCGATCTGTGCGGCGGCCTGCTCTGGTTCGCGGAGCATCAGTTGGAGTCTGGCCGAGAAGATCAATGCCATCGCGGCCGGGATGAAGCTGTCGAGCCGCGGTGCTCGAATATGGGCCGAGGCGGTGCGAACCAGATCCGGGCGGGTGACGGCAAGGTCCCGGTAGGTCGGACCGAGTAATTGGGACTGCCGACCGGGACCGGGCCAATCGCGGCGTGGGCCGAGCACCATGCTGAACGCGACGGCGGCGAGACTGGTATCGCCCGGGACCGGCTCACGTACCACTTCGTTCGCCTCTGCCCGACATTCGGCGGCGACGATGCTGGCCCGCAGGCAAGCGGCCCGGTCACCGAGGATGCCGTGCGCGCAGGCCTCGAGTTCGGCGAGGATCGACCGCAGATGTGGCGTCGCGGTGCGGCGCGCGATGTACTGCGCGAGCTGGACGATCTCCAGCCCCTCCGCGGGGCAGCCGTTGTCGAGGCACTGCCAGGTTGTCTCAGCGAGGACGGCGCCGGTCAGCGCCGGGTCGCCGGCGGCGTGCGCCAGCCGCGCGGCGGTGACGAAGTAGCGCCGCGCGGCCCGGTTGTCCTCCACATCCCAGCTCATGGTGGCCGCGATATCGGCCAATTCGGCACCGATGAGCAGCGCAGGCGCATTCGAGGTTCCCGGCGACAGGCGTCGTAACCGAGGAATGTTCATCGCCAACCAAGCGGTCACCGGCGCTCGCGCCGGTGACTCGTCGTCCCACTGTCTGGCGCGAGCCCACCGCGCCAGCTCCTCGGCCGCGTCGACGTCCTCGGGCGCGAACCCGTCGCGCGAACGGGTCGGCGGCGGCTGCCGCAACAATTGCCTGAACTGCGCGGGCAGGTCCGCGTCGGGCAACAACGACAGCAGCGGCGCCAACTGGGCGGGCAGGTCTCGCGCGACGCCGACCGATTCGACGGCGAGCCGGTCGTGCAAGTCCCACAGTGACGTGTGCAGCACGGACTCGTACGCGGCGACATGCTCGGCTCGCACCATCCGCACGCCGGTTTCGAGCTGGCCCAGGTATGGCTTCGAATAGTTCGTCCGCGCGGCCATCGCCTGCAGGCTCAGGCCCGCCGCCGTGCGCGCGGCCCGCAGCGCGCGCCCGACCTCGGTCATGAGGTCGGCCTCGCGGCATGAGTCGGGTCGATCATCGTTGGAAGCGTACGTCGCCGTGCTGGTCCGCGTGCGGGGTCTGCAACTGTCTGCAGAAGGGGCGTGGCCGAGCTCCTCCTGCCCTGGACGGACCTAACGTCCACGATCGTGAGCACAACCCTGCTCGCCGTGCGGATCTACCAGCTCGAAATCTCTATCAGCTCGAACAACGGAGCGTGGCCATGTCCACCAGCACCATCCAGCCCGACAACGACACCGGAAGGCTCGAAGGCGCCTCGCGCGCACGAATTTTCACGGTGCTAGCGGTGATCGTTCTCTTCTCCGAGATCGCACCCATGCAGTACACGATCGTCGCGGCAGCGCTACAGAAGATCGCCCCGAGCTTCCCCGGCGTCGGCGCCAACATCAACTGGGCCATCATCGTTTTCGGATTGATCGGCGCGGCCGCGTCTCCGTTGATCGGCAAGATGAGTGATGTCTGGGGCAAGAAGCGGATGTTCCTCATCTGCGGCGCCCTGTTCGTGATCGGCTGCGTACTCGACGCGACCACCTCGAACTGGGGTGTGTTCCTGTTCGGTCGCTGCCTGCAAGCCACCGCCATCGCGACCGCGGTGATCGCCTACGGCCTCATCCGGGACCTGATGCCGCGCAAGATGGTTCCGCTCGCGCTGGGTCTCACCGCGACCGGCTTCGGCGTCGCCTCCATCGCGGGCCCGCTGCTGGGCGGCTACCTCGTCGACAACCACAGCTGGCGTGCGATCTTCTGGGTACTGGGGGCATTCACTGTGGTGATGCTGCCGCTGGTGTGGTTCATCGTGCCCGAGTCCAAACTCCGCGTGTCCGAGCGCATCGACATCGTCGGCGCCGCGCTGCTCGCCGGTGGTGCCGCACTCACCCTGATCTACGTCGACAAGGGCCACGACTGGGGTTGGTCGAAGCCGACCACGCTGGCCTGGCTGATCGCGGGCCTCGTGCTGCTCGTGCTGTTCGTTCTCGTCGAAAAGCGGGCCACCACACCGATCATGGACATGCAGCTGCTGTTCCATCCGCGCGTGGCGCTGGTCCTCGCCGGTGCGCTCTTCGCGTCCCTGCAGATCGGCATCGTGTCCTACGCCATCGCCTACATGTCCCAGACCCCGCCGGAGTCGACCGTCGTCGACGGTGTCGCGCAGGGCACCCTGGCCCAGATCCAGCAGCTGACGGGTCAGGCGCTGCCGATCGAGGCCGTGCAGGTAACCCTCGATCCCGGCTATACCTACGGCAGTGGATACACCCTGCTCGAGTTCGCCGTCCGGATCGCGCTGCTCGGTTCGGTCGTCACGATGATCTTCGGCGCGGTCGCGGGCCTGCTGGCCAGGCGGGTCGGTGCCCGGCTGCCGCTCGTCGCGGCACTGGTCATCTTCGCCGCAGCGGCCGTAGCGTTCGCGGTCCTGCCGCTGACCGCCACCAACTTCCTGATCGTGAACTCGATCTTCAGCATCGGCTTCGGTATGTACTACGCCTGTATGCCGATCCTGCTGGTCGAGGCGGTTCCGCAGGAACAGCAGGGCGTCAGCATGGGCATGCTCGGCGTGATGCAGTCCATGGGTGTCGCGATCGGTCTCGCGATCGTCACTGCCTTCCTGCACAGCAACGGCATGAGCGCCCTGGTGAGCGTCGGCGGACAGGCTCAACCGGCCACCCCGCTGCCCGACCTGTTCGGTGATCGTGGCTACCAACTGGGCTTCTGGGTCTGCGCGGCGGCCTCGGCCGTCGCCCTCACCCTCGCCCTGGTGATGAAGCACGGCCGCACCCCGGCCACGGGCGGCACCGCCCACTGATCCGGGTTCGACCAGCCGGTGGTGTCTCCCGCCGGCTGGTCACCTCGTGGGCCAGCCGCCGTTGCGGTCGCTCATGTCCGGCTCGTCGTCGTCACCGACCAGGTGCTGGATGCCGAGCTTCTCGGCGAACAGGTGGCGCTGGGTGATCCAGCCGAGGATCGACAGACCCACCCAGGCCAGGGTGGCGGTGACCTGCTGCCAGCCGGGCTCGGGGTCGCGCAGGAACGACAGCGAGTCGCTGAACAGCGCGACACCGCTGCAGATCATGCTCGCGCCGCCGATCGAGGTCAACCACAGCAGTGCGCGGGCCCGGAACTTCTGTGCCAGGAACGCGCCTGACACGCCCACCGCGAGCGCGACGATCATGCTCAGGGCGACGTTCTTGTCGCCGGGCTGCAACACCGTCGCCAGCTTGGTGCCGATCATCACACCGGTCAGACCGCCGATGAAATAGGAGGCGAAACGGAACACCAGCGAGGTGACCACCCAGACCGACACCGCGCCGATCAGCGCGGCCAGCAACAGCCACCAGAAGCTCGCGTTGAACAGGTCCGCGATCAGCCAGCCGAGACCGAACCCGATCGCGAGCAAGCCCAGGTGGACCGAGCGAATCCCGTAGAAGCACAACAGCGCTCCGACGAGCGCGACCAGAATGCCGTTCATCTGCGTTCCTTTCGGCAGGCGAGCATGTTCATGAGCCGGACAGTGCCGCGGCCGCGGCGGCGACGGTGGGATAGATCGGGACCGGGACGTCACCGTGCTCGGCCGAGCCGAGGGCGTCACCGAACTGGGCGACCGGTCGCGCGATCGCGAACCCGATGCGCCGGGCGGCCAGCGTGTCACGCAGGGCGAGCAGCATCGCCGCGGCGGTCACGTCGACCGAGGGCGAGGTCTCGGCGTCGAGGACGACCATCCGGGTGCGGTCGGTGCACAGCCCCTCGATCTGGTCCTTCACATAACCGGAGTTGGCGAAGAACAGCCCCGACTCGACCCGGACGACCAGCAGATCGGGGCGCGTCGCCGCGTCCGGGTGCCGGACGGCGGCGACCCACAACGACCCTTCCTTACCGAGCTCGGCCACATGCGGTTGCGAGGCCCGGTACACCAGCAGCAGCATCGACACACCGATACCGATGAGCAGGCCGGGCAGCGTATCGAAGATCAGCACGCCCAGCATCGCGGCCATCGCGGCCAGGAAGTCGGCACGTGCCGCCTTGCCGTAGATGCTGGCGAGCATGTGGGTCCAGACCCGGTAGAGGCGGCGCAGGGCGGCGATGTCGACCAGCTCGATGACGGCCGCGATCACGACCGCCGCCAAGGTGGCCTCCGGCAGCTTCTCGAACAACCCGGTCAGGAACAGCAGCGTGACGACGGTGAGCCCGGCCACGACAAGCCCGCTGAGCTGGGTCTTCGCCCCGGCGCCACCGTTGACCGCCGTCTTCGACAAGCTGCCGTTGACGACCATCCCCGAACTCAGCCCCGAGCCGAGATTGGCGGCGCCGAGGCCGAACAGCTCCCGATTCGCGTCGATGGGGTAACCCGCCTTGGCCGCATAGGTTTTCGCGGCGCCGAGGCCCTCGGCGAAGCCGATCAGCAACACCCCCACGGCGGGTCCGAGCAGATCGAGGTAGTCACCGAACGACACTCCCGACGGCAGGCCGAGCGTGGGCAGTCCCGAGTCGATATGACCGACAATCGAGACACCCTTGTCGTCGAGTCCGAACACGGTCACGACGACGATGCCGAACCCCACCGCCACCAACGCGCCCGGAACGAACGGCAGCCAGCGGCGCAGTGCGAGCACCAGCGCGAGGCTGATCAGGCCGACCGTCACGGTGCGCCACTGGGCATGGCCCAGCTCGGTGATGATGCCCCACGCCTGCCGGAAGAAGTTGCCGTCGTGTTTGTCGACGCCGAGCAACTTGGGCACCTGCCCGATGATGATGACCAGGGCGAGTCCGACGATGAAGCCCTTGAGCACCGGTTCGGAGATGAACGCGGCGATGAAGCCGAGCCGGATGAGACCGGCGAGCAGACCTACCAAGCCGGTCGCGATGGCGAGGGCGGCCGTCAACGCGATGTAGCGGCCGTTGTCGGCGCCCGCGAGCGGGGCGATGATCGCCGCCGACAGTGCCGCGGTCGCCGACATCGGCCCGACCACCAGGTGCCGCGAACTGCCTGCCAGCGCGTAGAGCACCAGCGACGGCACCGCCGCGTACAGGCCGACCACCGGCGGCACCCCGGCGATCGACGCGTAGGCCAGCGCTTCGGGCACGAGCACCGCCCACACCGTGAGACCGGCGATCACATCCGGCCGCAGCCACGCCCGCCGATACCCCTGCAGTGACTCGAACACCGGTATCGACACCGCTACAGCCCGCCGATGCCCTTGCCGACGACCACAGCGCCCATGATCAACAGCACGATCGCCATCACCGCATGGTTGTTGAGCTGCAACCACTCCCGCAGGCTGTCGAGCATCGGACCGAGCTTGTCGGCCGCGAGCATGTATCCCACGACCACGGCCAGCACGGTGACCGAGGCGAGCAAGGTGAACACCACGATCGCGACCAGGTCGCCCCCCGCGCTCAGACCGCCTGCCCCGATCGCGACACCCGCCGACACACACAGCAGCAGATTCTTCGGATTGACGCCCGACAGCAGCGCTCCCAGCCCCAGCGCCTTCACCGGTGTGAGCGTATCGATCGCCTTCATCCAGCCGGGCACCTCGGTCTGCGACCGTTCCTGCCACTGGATCACCGCCAGGACCACCAGCGCGACGCCGAGAATGATCTTCACGATCGAGGCGCCGGTCGACGGTTCGCTGTCCGTGCCGCCCAGTGTCCCGGCGAGCATGGTCATCACGCCGGTCACGACGAGGATGCCGGCCACCCACCCCACGGCGAAGCCCTTCGCGGCACCGCCCGCGTTCTTCGACAGGATCATCAGAATGGCGGCGATGATCGGGATCGGCGAGACCGCCACACCCACCGCCAGTGGCAGGAGACCGCCGATTACTGAGCCCATGCCACGACGCTAAGCGGGCCGATCCCGGCGCGCCTCACACTTTCCGGGTGAACTGCGCGCTCGCTGTTTCATCCGAATCGGGTGAAGCGGCCCAGCACTCGCCGGGGGCACGATCTGCCCATGGGATCACCAGCAACGCTCGGACCGGTCGAATTCCTTGTGCTCACCTTTCCCGGCACCGAGATCGACGAATCCGTGTCCGCGGCACTGGCCGAGATCGTCGCGAAAGGCACGGTCACGCTGCTCGATCTGATCGTGCTGTCCATGGACGACGCGGGCGCCATCACCGAACGCGAGATCGACGACGACATCTCCGCGGTGGGTCTGACGGGTCTGACGGCGGCCGACATCGACCTCGTCAGCGACGACGACCTCGACGTAGTCCGGGCGTCGATGGAACCGGGAACGACCGCCGTCGTCATCGTTTTCGAGGAAACGTGGGCGCTGCGCCTGGCAGGCGCGGTGCGCGCGGCCGACGGTGAGGTCGCGCTGCACGTGCAAGTACCGCGCGATGCCGTCGACGCCGCACTCGCCCTCGCCTAGGAAGGAATCGATATGCCACTTCGCCGGGGTCGCGTCGGGCGACCGGGACTGATCGGCACCATCGCCAGAACCGCGGTCGTCGCGGGTACCGCGACCGCCACCTCGAACGCGATGAACCGGCGCGGCGCGCAGCGGGCCGCCGAACAACAGGCCTACGCCCAACAGCAGGCACCGCCTCCGCCGCCGCAACAGGCTCCCCCGCCGCCCGCTGCCCCGAGCGCGGGCAACGACACCGTCGCCCAGCTCGGCAAATTGGCCGAGCTGCATTCCGCAGGCGCACTGTCGGACGCCGAATTCGCCGCCGCGAAAGCCAAACTGCTCAGCTGAGTTTCCGGCGAACGCCGCCCCCGGCCACGGTGCCGGGGGCGGCGGGTTGTGATCACTGCACACGACCACCGACCGTGTGGATGATGACCACCTTCGGGTCCCACGGCACGAGCTCGTCCACCTTCCGCTGCAACTCCTCGCGCGGCGGCAACTGCGCGGGGCCCAGCACCGAGACGGTCGCGATATCGCTGTGCAGGGTGACGTCCATGACCTGCGCGTCCGGAGTGTCCCGGAGCCAGTCGCCGGCCGCGTCGGCGATCTGACCGGCCCACAGCGTCGACAGCGAGTTGAGCACCATCGGGATCGCCACCAGCACCAGCGCCGCGCCGAGCACCAGGTAGGCCCGGCCCCGCCGCATCGTCGCCGGATCGGCCTCGCCCGCGTACCCGGCGATGAGCAGCACGATCGTCGACGTGATGATCATCGCGACCACATTCGACGCGAACAGCACGAACGCGCCACCGGCGAGCGCGGGTGCGTCCTTTCCGAAGAGTCACCTCAGCCGGCGAGGTTGACGATGCCGCGAGCGGTGAACAGGGCACCGAATCCGAGCAGTACCGACAACGTCAGCATCCGGCTGTGGCTCAACATCCACGCCTGCGCGACCGCCAGACTGTGCTCGGCCCGTTCGCCCATCGCGAGATAGATCCCGATCGGAATCAGGAAGTCGACGACCGCCGCGACGAGCAGGATCGCGGTCGCCAACAGCGCGTCGGCCAGGCCGACGGCGGAGCTGGCGATCACGCTCATCCCCGACATCATGATGAACAGATTCGGGTTCAACACCCCGAGTACGACCCCGATCGCGAAGGCCTTGCGGGGGCCCGCGGTGGCGAGTTCATCGAGCACACGTGGCTTTTCGCCGGTGTTCCGGCGGGGCCGCACCAGCATGACGACGCCGAGAGCCAGAAAGATCAGACCGACCACGAGTCCGGCGATGTGGGAGGTCTGGGCCGTGGTAGCTCCCGGGTCCGGCGCACCGCCGATGCACGCGGCGAGCGCGACGATCGAATACACGACCAGGAACCCGAGCCCGAACATCGATGCGTTGCGCACCGGGTCGCGCGAGCGCAGCAACAGGACACAGCCGATCACCGCGCCCGGCGTGACCATCAATCCCACGATCTCCGGCAACAGCAATGCCATCAGTCCGCCCACGTCACGCCCTCCGCTCTCGGTGGATCCGAACCTCGGCATCGGCGTAGGCGGCCAGTGTCGACTCGCCGAGTGTGCTTGTCGCCGGGAAGAATTCGATGTGCAGGCCCTGTGCGTGCAGCAGGTCGTCGGTCCAGACGTCGCGAATGTGCGGGTCGACACCGCTGAGGTAGAGGCGGCCACCGAGCGAGTCCAGCCGGCGCGCGTAGTCGCCGACCACGTGCAGGAAGGTCGCGCTCACGCTCGTGCGCCCTCGCAGGCGCAGAATGACGACGGGCTCGTGCGCGCCGTCGGGGTCGGGCAGCTTGGCCTGCAGCGTGCGCGCGCCCGCGTAGAACAGGCTGCCGTAGACATCCAGGATCACGACCTCGTTGTCGGACAGCGAGGTCGGGGCCTTCGCCTCGACGAGATGCTCACCCTCGACCCGTAACCGCACCACCTTCAAATCGATGGCCTCCTGGTTCAGCTGCAGCAGCAGCGACAACCCGACCCCGACACCGACTGCCGCCGTCACGGGCAACAGCAGGGTGGCGAAGAAGGTCACCAGCAGCGCGATCCGTGAGATCGCGCCGCTGCTCCAGATGGCGACGAGGCGGTCCGGATCGATCGACCGCGCTGCGGCGACCATCAGTATCGCGGCCAGCGTGGGCAGCGGCACCCTGCCCACCGCCCCGGCCAGCGCGACCAGGATCACCAGAATCCAGAGCCCCGACCACATTCCGCCCCAGCGGCCACGCGCACCGGAGGAGACGTTGATCGCCGTCTGCCCCACCGACCCACCGACCGGCATTCCACGAAACAACCCGGCGAAGACATTGCCGATGCCTTGCGCCGTGAAATCACGATCGACCGAGCTTCGCGTCCCGCCGAGGTTGGGTGCCGACTCCGCAACCCCCGCCCCCTGGACCAGCACGATCAGCGTCACCGCCAACGCCCCGGCGACCAACGACAGCGACAGCGTGCTCGAGTCCGGCAGGTGCGGCAGCGGAATCCCGGTGGGAATCTCGCCTGTGTCGGCGACCGTGCCGACTTCGCTCCAGCCGAAAGCGAGCACGACGATCATCGGCACCACCAAGGCGAACAGGGCGGCGACCGTGCGCAGCCGCGTGTGTGCCAACCCGATGAGCAGCATCATCGCGAGTACGCCGACAACGGCTGCCCGCCAGTCGAAGTCCAACGGATGCAGCACCACGTGCAGCGCTTTCTCCGCCGCGATCGACCCCCGCACCGGCGCACCGAGCAGACTCGGCAACTGGCCGAACAGGATGTTGGCCGAGATGCCGAGCAGGAACCCGGTCATCACCGAGTGTGAGACGAACCGGGTGTACTTGCCCAGCCGCAACATCGCGGCGACGATCATCATCGCGCCCGCGACCAGCGTCAACATCACGATGGCGCCCGACCGCTGATCCGGTTCGACATCGGTCAGGGTCGAACCCACCGCCAACGCGGACGCACTCGTCGTGGTGACCACCATCAGCTGCGTGCTGGTACCGAACCCGCCGAAGAATCGCCCGGCCATGCTCGCGTAGAGCCCGTGCACCGGACTCACCCCCGCGAGAACACCCGCCGCCATCCCGTCCGGCACCCCGCCGATCGCACCCGGAATCCCCGCGACGACATCGGCTTTCGACATGCGCTCGGTCACGAACCACCGTCGTACCCGCCGCACGATGTCAGTCACCGGTCCGCCGCCGCACCGTCGCCCTCGCGCCCATCGCAGCTCCTTCGACGGCGGACCGGTGGATCAGGGGGTGACGATCGCGAAATCCGGGTCGGGGGCGTCGAGGTAGCCGACCAGTTCGGCCAGCTTGGTGGGATCACCCTCGGCGGTGACGCGACCGTCGCCGATCATCTTCGCCAGATCCTGGCCACCGAGCAGTGCCGCGCGCAGGTCCGCTTCGGTGAGCGTGAACGTCGCCTGGGCGGGTGGGAGGTCGCCTTCGACGTCGAAGTGCACGAGCAGTCCGTTGCGCAGCTCGGTGCGGTGCACCGTGCCGGAATCGGTGATGCGCCAATCGATGACGATCCTCGCGTCCCACGCGCGCGGGCCGTCGACGCGCAGCGCGATCGCGTCGAACAGCTGCTCCACGGAGAGGGCGGCGGAAATATCGGCCGACGACGTCGCCAGCGGAGTACCGACATTGCCGTTGCGCAATTCGTAGGCGCCCATCAGGAAGAAGTTGCGCCAGGTGCCGTTCTCCGCGCCGAAGCCGAGCTGTTCGAGCGTGTCGGCCTGTAGCGCTTTCGCCTCGGCATTATCGGGGTCGGCGAAGATGACGTAGTTGAGCACCTGGGCCACCCAGCGGAAGTCGCCCTCGTCGTAGGACTTTCGCGCCTTGGCGACGGCTTCGTCGGCACCGCCCATGAAATCCACATGGCGCCGGGCGTTCGCGACCGGCGGGTGCTGCCACAGCGTGGCGGGATTGCCGTCGAACCAGCCCATGTATCGCTGGTAGATCGCTTTGACATTGTGGCTCACCGACCCGTAATAGCCGTGGGTCGACCACGAGTTCACGACGGCGGGCGGCAAGGGCAGGTCCTCGGCGATCTCGATGCCGGTGGAGCCCTTGTTCAATGCCCGCAGAGTCTGGTCGTGGAGATAGCCGTAGAGATCGCGCTGTACCGAAAGGAATTCGGTCAGCCGATCGGTTCCCCAGGTCGGCCAATGGTGCGAGGCGAACACGACATCGGTGCGGGCGGCGTATCGGTTGATCGCCTGCGTGAGGTAACTCGACCACACGTGCGGATCGCGAACCAGCGCACCGCGCAATGTCAGCAGATTGTGCAGGGTGTGGGTGGCGTTCTCGGCCATGCACAGCGCCCGCCGGTCGGGGAAGTAGAAGTTCATCTCCGATGGCGCCTCGGTGCCCGGCGTCATCTGGAATTCGATGCTCACCCCGTCTACTGTCACGGTCTGCCCGGTGTGGTCGATGTAGACCGTCGGCGAGATCAAGGTCGGGGTACCGAGCGAATTCGTCGGCCCGAGGCCGGCACCGACCGACCCCTTCGGTCCGCGGGGAAGTGCGGCGCCGTACATATAGGCCGCCCGGCGCGCCATCGCGGTGCCCGCGTACACGTTTTCCTCGACCGCGTGTTCGGTGAAACCGACCGGCGCGATGATCGGGCAATGCCCGGCCGCCACCTCTTCTTCGGTGGTCACCCCCTTCACACCGCCGAAATGGTCGATATGGGAATGCGAATAGATCACCCCGGTCACCGGGCGGTCGCCGCGATGCGCGCGGTACAGCGCGAGCCCGGCGGCGGCGGTCTCCTCCGAGATCAGCGGATCGATCACGATCACGCCGGCGTCGCCTTCGACCAGCGTCATATTGGACAGATCGAATCCGCGGATCTGGAAGATGCCGTCGGTGACCTCGTACAGGCCTTGCTTCACACACAGTTGCGACTGCCGCCACAGACTCGGATTCACCGTGGGCGGGCACTCGCCGTCGAGGAACGAGTAGGCGTCGATGTCCCACACCACCTTGCCCGCGGCGTTCTTCACCACCCCCGGCGTCAGCGCCGCGACGAACCCACGCTCGGCATCGGCGAAATCCTGGTTGTCATCGAACGGTAGCGTGCGCAGCAACGTCTCGTTGTTGGCTTCGACGCTGGCCGAGGCATCCTGCTGACTGGTCATCAGATGGTGTTCCTGTCTGTGAGCGACGCCGGATCGCGCAGTCGTTCGCGGATTTCAGGAGAGAGCCTTGGCCTTGAGTTGCTGGAATTCCGCCTCGGTGATGGCGCCGGCGTCGAGCAGCTTCTTCCCGTCGGCGATCTGGGCGGCGGAATTGGTGCCCGCGGCCTGCCTGATGTAATCGTCGGTCTCCGTGCGTGCCTGCTTCTGCGCTTCGGCGGTCCGTTCCGCCATGCCGCTACCGCGGAAGATCAGATACACCAGTCCGGTGATCAGCGGGAACAGGATCAGACACACCACCCACACCGCTTTCACCCAACCCGAGGTGGACCGGTCGCGGAAAAGATCGGTGAGCAGGTAGAACATCAACATCAGGTAGGCGACAAAGCAGAAGCTCACAATGATGACCCAGAGAACGTCCCACACCGACGACATGATTCGACCTCACTTCTGTGATGCGTGACCACCGGGCGGCGGTTACGGTTCAACCCTTGCCGCCATCGTCGCGAAGCCCCTGCCCGCACACATCATCCGAATCGGGTGAATCCGTCCGCACCGCTCGACCTCACCCATAACGGGGGATCCGGATCGTCCCCGACAGCCCCTACCGTCGAATCCATGACGATCACCTCGCATCCCGTCCGCCAGGGTCTCGCGGCGGGCGTCACCATGCTCGCGGTGATCATGCTCCTGGTAGCAGGCACACTGAGCATCCTGCGCGGTATCGCCGACGTCACCGAGGACGAGCTGTTCCTGATCCCGAGCGAATACAGCTACCAGCTCGACGTCAGCGCCTGGGGCTGGATCCACCTGGCGCTGGGTGTACTCCTCGTAGCCGTCGCCGTCGGGATGATTCTGACCGCGTCCTGGGCCCGCATCGCCGCCTACTGTCTGGCCGCCCTCTCGATCATCGCCAATTTCCTGTCCCTGCCGTACTGCCCGTGGTGGTCGGTGATCATCATCGGCATCGACCTCGTCGTCATCTGGGCCATCTCCACCTGGAACCCCCGACCGGGCCTGAGCGTGCAGGTGGTCCCCGTGACCGAGATGGCTACCTCTTCGTAGCGGTGATCTGGGTCAGCACGCAGCGCCATCGGCCGTCGGTGTGGCGGAAGGCGTCGGTGGTCCATTCGTCGGCGTCGAATCGAATGCCCTGGTAGTGAGCGGTATTGGTGACCCTGGTCGTCAGCAGGGCGAGTTCGCCGTGGTAGCGGATTCTGGGCTCACCGACGCGCTCCATCGCCGAGTGTGTGAGGTCACCCGATCGGACGAAGGCCAGGAACTGTTCGGCGGTGGTCATGCCGTTCTCGGAGACCATGATCCACTCGTCGGCCATATAGGAGCCGATCCGGTCCGCATCGTTGGCGACGATCGCCACCTGCCACTCGTCCAGAACGGCCAGGAGTTGGTCATCGACCGTGCGACCGGAAGAAGTTCGTGTTGTTGCCATGCGGCAACGCTAAGACTGGGCGCGGTCGGCGGTCTTGGACGAATGGAACGCGCTGCCCGCGGCCCTGACCGGCGATGCGGCCGCGCCCAGCTTCGGCGGCGGCCGCATCGACGCACGGTTACGGTGTCACGACCGCGAAATTCGGGTCGGGGGTGTCCAGGAGACCGAACAGTCGCTGGAGGACGCCGGGGTCGCCGGTGTGGTCGATCCCGGCCAAGCCCTTGCCCGCGAGAATGCCGAGCAGTTGCGGCTTGGTGAGAGTGACGGTGAGGTCGATATCGGCCTTGGACCGTGGGTCGGGCGTCTGGATGAGGACGCCGTTGGACAGGGTGAGACGCACGACGGAGTCCTGGTCGGTGAAATGCCATTCGATCCGGAACGAATCCTTCGCCGCGCGTGGACCGTTCACCCGGATGGCGATCGAGTCGAACAGCTGGTCCACCGACAGTGCCGCGGCCATCCCGCCGCCGAGGTCGAGCTCGGTCCGTTGGATTCCGTGCCGCAGTTCGTTGTCGCCGGTGAGGTAGAAGCAGCGCCAGGTGGCGTTCTCGGCCCCGAAGCCGAGTGTTCGATAGGTCTGGGCGAGTGCGTCTTTCGCGGCCTTGTTGTCCGGCTCGGCGAACACGGCATGGGTGAGCAGCTCAGCGGCGAAGCGCAGATCGCCCGCGTCGGCGTAGGCACGTCCCTTCTCGATCACCGCGTCGATGCCGCCGATGGTCTCGACGTACCGGACCGCTTTCGCCGTACGCGGGTGCTCCCAGAGCGAGGTCGGGTTCCCGTCGAACCAGCCGAGATAGCGCTGGTACACAGCCTTGACGTTGTGGCTCACCGACCCGTAATAGCCACGGGCGCTCCACGCGTCGGCCAGGTTCGGCGACAACTCGAACTGTTCGGCGATCTCCGGGCCGTTGAGTCCCTCGTTCATCATCCGCAGTGTCTGGTCGTGCAGGTACATGTACAGGTCGCGCTGCACCGACAGGAATCCCATGATGTTCTCGGCACCCCAGGTGGGCCAGTGGTGCGAGGCGAACGCGACATCGGCGTCGACGGCGAACATCTCGATCGCCTCGTCGATGTAGCGCGACCAGATCCGCGGATCGCGCACCTGCGCGCCGCGCAGGGTCAGCAGGTTGTGCAGATTGTGGGTCGCGTTCTCGGCGAGACAGAGGGCGCGGTGGCGGGGAAAATAGAAGTTCATCTCCGCGGGAGCCTCGGTGCCCGGGGTCATCTGGAAGACGATCGGCACGCCGTCGACGGTCTCCTGCTGGCCGGTACGCGTGATGTCGACGGTGGGCGGGATCAGCCCGAACGTGCCATGGGAGGCCTGGATGCCCAGCCCGGTGCTGCACTGGCCTTCGGGTCCGGGCGTCATCCCCATGCCGTACATGTAGGTGCCGCGCCGCGTCATCGCGACACCCGCGTAGACGTTCTCCGAGACGGCCTCCGCCATGAAACCGGCCGGCGCGAGAATCGGCACGTCACCACGGCCGTCGGGCAGCACGCCGTCGACACCGCCGAAGTGGTCCCCGTGGGAGTGGGTATAGATGACACCGGTGACGGGCCGGTCGCCGCGCTCCTCGCGATACAACGCCAACCCGGCCGCCGCGCACTCGGCCGAGATGAGCGGATCGATCACGATGATGCCCGTATCGCCCTCGACGATCGTCATATTGGAGATGTCGAAACCACGGATCTGATAGATGCCGTCCACGACCTCGTACAGCCCGTTCTTCACACAGAGCTGGGCCTGCCGGAACAGACTCGGGTTGATCGTTTCCGGACACGGCCCGTCGAGGAACCCGTATCCGCTGGTGTCGAAAACGACCGTGCCGTCAGCCTTGGCGATCCGCATGGGCGTCAGGGTCTTGATGAACCCGCGATCAGCATTCTCGAAATCGGTGCGATCGTCGTAGTCCAATGCCATCGCAAATCAGCTCCTCAGCTCGGTCGACGCGTCGACTCGATGCTCGGCGTCCCGCAGGCTCGCCACCTCACCCGCAGCGGGTGAATTGCGCACGCGAGGTCGGCGGCGCCACGGCGGGGTCGTGTCGAGCATCCGCCTAAGCTGCGGGTGTGGCAGATCCGGTATCGGCTGAGAATTCGTCGGGAGACGCGATCGCGCGGGCGTTGCGCGCGGAGATCCTGGCCGGTCGGCTCGTAGCCGGGGAACGGCTGGTCGAGGAAGCCCTGGCGAAACGGTTCGGGGTGTCGAGGATTCCGGTACGCGAGGCACTGGCCCGGCTGCAGACCGAAGGTTTCGTCACCATCGTCCGCCATCGCGGTGCGACGGTGTCGTCGTCGTTGATCCACGACGGTCGCGAGCTACTTCAGGTGCGGCGGGGTCTCGAGGTCCTGGCGGCACAGCTCGCGGCGGAAGGACGGGGTGGCGTGGTCGCGGACGACATCTCGCGGGTCGCCGACGGCGAGACGGACACGCAGACGCCGTTCCACGAGCTGGTCGCGACCGCCTCGGGCAACGAACAGCTGCGCGAGATGCTCGCCACGCTGAACCAGCGGGTGCAGTGGAGTCTCGGCCACAACCCGGAGACCTCGGCCGACGATCATCGCGCGGTGGCGATCGCGATCCGTAACGGAGCGGCGGTCCAGGCGGGCTATCTGATGGACGAGCACCTGCGCCGGGACGAACAATTCTTCTCGGCGGAGTTCGATCGTTAACTACTGCCACTAGTTGTATACAGTCCAGTCGAATATATCGATGGCTTAACATGAAGTACGGGGAGCGAAACTCGTACGTCACAGGAACTGTATACAAATTAGGCAGTGCGATTCCAGTTCCACGCTGTAGTCGGCTCGCCGATACGACCGTTGTCGGCGTCACACTCCCGTACCCGGAGTTCCGACATGTCCCACACCGCCCCCGGCGAACTCACCGCCGTCACCGTCCCCTCTCCGTCGCCTGCCACCGAACCCGGCGTCTCCGCCGGGTTGTCCTCGGCCTTGGACCGCATCGGTTTCGGCCGAGTACAGATCGTCGTCATCTCGCTGCTGATGGCGGGCCTGTTCTTCGATTCACTGGAACAGAATTCGACCGGTGCGATGGGTCCGCTGCTGAAGGAATCCTTCGGCATCGACAACGCGCAGCTGACCATGATCAACACCGTCACTGTGCTCGGCGGCCTGGCCGGTCGACTCATCGGCGGCTACCTCGCCGACCGGTGGGGCCGGCGCACCGCGCTGAGTCTGAACCTGCTCGTCTACACCCTCGGCGGTCTGGTCAGCGCGGTCGCGGTGAACTACGAGATGCTGCTCGCCAGCCGATTCGTCGTCGGCATCGGACTGGGTGGCGAATTCACCGTCGGGTTGGCGATTCTCGCCGAGATCGTGGCCACGCGTCATCGCGGCACACTGCTGGCGACGCTCAACATCTCCTCCGGTGGCATCGGCAACATCGCGTCGTTCGGGTTCTTCTGGCTGGTGCTCGGCCCGTTGAACAACGTCCTCGGCGGGAACGACAGCTCCTGGCGCTGGACCTACGTGATCCTGGCCGTGCCTGCCGTGCTGGTCGTGTTCTTCCGCCGCTACCTGCCCGAATCGCCACGGTTCCTGCTGTCGAAGGGCAACATTCACGCGGCGAACGTGAGCCTGTCGAAGCTGGGCAGCGGCAGTGTCGCCGGACTGCGTCATCCCGGCGTCGTCACCCCGTACGTCACCGAAGCCGACATTCCGGTTCCCACGAAGTCGTCCTATCTCACCGTCTTCCGAGGTCGCAATCTCCGCAACACCGTGGCCATCGGCGCTGCCTCCTGGATGTCGTTCGGCGCGCAGGTGACACTGCTGTTCCTGATGCCGATCCTGCTGGTATCGCGCGGATATTCGCTGTCGGACTCGCTGGCCTTCACGATGATCATGAATGTCGGCAGCCTGTTGGGCGCCTGCGCGGCGTCGTATCTCGCGGGGCGGGCGCCACGGCGCCGCACGGTGATGTCCGCCGCGGTGCTCGGCTGCGTCTCCGCGATCGCCTTCGCCACTTTCGCGAACTCGACCGCGCTGATCCTGGTGCTGGGCATGATCTTCCAGTTCTTCACCATGATGCTCAACACCATGCTGTCGGTGTGGTCGCCGGAGCTGTTCCCGACTTCGGTCCGGGCCATGGGCACCTCGGTGGTCAACGGCATCGGCAATGTGGCCGGCGCTGTCATGCCGTTCGCCGCGCTGTTCTTCTTCGACCTCGCCGGCGTGCCCGGCGTGTTCTTCATGATCGCGGTCATGTACGCCCTGCTGGTGGTGGCCGCCCGATTCGGACCCGAAACTTTCGGTAAGTCACTCGAAGCCGTCACCGAACAACCCCGCTGAGGAGCCGACCCCATGCTCGACCTGACGATATCCGCGACCGCACACGGCTTGAACTACCTGCCGGAGTACTACGCCGATCACCTCGGCCTGTTCGCGGAGCGCAACGTGAAAGTCACTGCGACAGCGAAGGATCCCTGGACAGGGGTGCTCGACGATCTCGACAGCGGAGCGGCGGATATCGCCCTTGGCGGGCTGTGGGTACCCGGGATGTACTGGGGAACTCCGCGCGAACTCACGGTGTTCGCCCAGCTCAACCACCAGTTCCCCAAGGCGCTGGTGACCCGTCCCGGTACCGGTGCCATCGACTGGGCCGATCTCACCGGCCGCACCGTCCTCGCGCCGGGGATCGGCGGCAGCGCCCCGTACGCCTTCACCGCGGGACTGATCCGCGAGTCAGGCGTCGACCCCGCGGGCATCACCTTCCTGCGTGATCTGTCCACCCCGATGTTCGTCGAACTGTTCGAGGCCGGGCTCGGTGATGCGATCGTCCTCGACATGACCACCGCGCAAGTGCTGCAGGACAATGGAACCGGCACCATCGCGATCGACTACGCCGAAGTCGGCGGTCTCGGCCCGAACAGTGTCTATTACTGCCGGACCGACCGCGTCGAGGAGCTCTTCGACCGGCTCGTCGGCTTCACCTCGGCTCTGAGCGAGTCGATGCGGCGGTTGCGGACGACGACGGTCCCTGAGCTCGGGCCACTGCTCGCAGAGCACTGGCCCCACCTCGCCCCGGCGACCCTGGCTCGCTCCTGCGAGCGCATCAAGGATTCTCGAACCTGGGACACTGTGCGCATCGACGCCGAGGCCAGCGACCGATGGATGCGAATTCTTCACCAGGAAAGAATGGTTCGCACACCACCCCCGTTCGCAGAACTCGTCGACACGCGCATCGTCGACAGCGCCGAACTCATCGTGGCGTACAGATAGCGCGCTGGTCAGCTGCGTGGGCGACCCAGATTTCGGGAGTTCCCGCAGCTGACCGGCAGTGCTGGTGCCTCAGAGGTTGACGCCGAAATCGCGGGCGATGCCTTCCAGGCCGGAGGCGTAGCCCTGGCCGGTGGCGCGGAACTTCCACTCGGCGCCGTTGCGGTACAGCTCGCCGAAGACCATGGCGGTTTCGGTGGACGCGTCCTCGGAGAGGTCGTAGCGCGCCAGTTCCTCGCCGTTGCTGCGGTCGAGGACGCGGATGTAGGCGTTGCGCACCTGGCCGAAGGACTGGTTGCGGGTGGCGGCGTCGTAGATCGAGACCGGGAACACGATGGAGTCGATCGTGGCCGGGGTGTTGGCCAGGTCGACGTTGATCGTCTCGTCGTCACCGTCGCCGGCGCCGGTGGTGTTGTCGCCCGCGTGCTCGATCGCGCCCTCGGGCGACTTCAGGTTGTTGAAGAAGACGAAGTGCCCGCTCGACACCACCTTCTTGTCGGCGCCGAGGCCGATGGCGCTGGCGTCGAGGTCGAAGTCCGTGCCGGTGGTGGTCCGCAGATCCCAGCCGAGGCCGACCGCGACGGCGGTGAGGTTCGGCGCCGCCTTGGTCAGTGAGACATTGCCGCCCTTGGACAAGCTGACACCCATATCGAATCCCCTTGCTCATCGCGGCACGAAGCGCGCCGACGACCACACCCTAACGTTCGACTCTGAACGTTTGCTGTGATCAATCCTGTTCGGCCGCACCTGTTTCCACGGGCATGCGGTCGGCGCCCCAACTGCGCCGGAGATAGCCGATCACCCGGTCCAGCTCCGCGCGCTCGACGGCGGCCAGCTCACCCGGCTCGAGCGGGTCGAAATGGAAGATGTAGAGCCGCGAGGCGAATTGCTCGAAGGGCAGCGACGCTTCGCCGAAACGCTCACCGTGCCCGGCTGTTCCGACGACGACCCCGTCGCCCCAGTCCTGGCCGCTGTCGTTGTTCGGGTTGTAGAAGTACACCCGCATCACGTCCTGCGGGTCGAGGCTGACGCGCAGCACGGTGATCGCGTGCCAGCCGACGAAGCGGGCCGCGCTGTCGGTGACGGCGATACCGGCGGGCTGCGGGTGGATCACCGGCTGGTTGCCGTTGTAGAAGGGGTGATAGCCCGCGTAGAAGTGGCGCAGGAACTCGTCGAGGTCGGTCAGCAAGCCGGTGGCGACATCGACATTGATCCGGAAGCCGCGGCCGGACCACCAGCCGTGGAATTCCGGGTTGATCCAGCGGTGCGGGTCGCCGTCGCGGCCGATACAGCGCCGTCCCATCTGCGCGTAGATCCGGTCCAGGTGCGGTACCACCAGCAGCGAGACCGGGTCCAGATCCAGTTGCAGCGCGGTCGATTCCGTGTCCTCGGTCTCGCGCGAGGAGATCGGCTGCCCTTCGAAGTGCATCACGATCTCGTCGTCGCGCGCGGCCCACACCAGCGTCTGCAGCAGATAGTCGGGGTCGTTGTAGGCCCACATCGACAGTGCTCGCGCCGATTGGCAGGTGGGGTTGTCGCCCTGCCCGATTCCCAGCGGCAGGCCGAGAACCGACAGCATCCCCGACAGCAGCCACGCCCGCGGCTCCGGCGTCGGCCCGAACACCTGGGTCAGCCGCCGGCGCGAGTGCGGTGAAAGCCGCAGTGCCAGTTGGCGCCACAGCGCGGGCGCGACCGGCGGCTGATAGAGGATGCCGCGTTCGAGCAGCAAAGTGAGTCCGTACACGCACTGCGCCGTTTCGACGTGCACAGCCTGCTCGATGAGGCTGTGGACGAGTTCGTGATAGCAGAGCAGGCTGTCGCGGCCGGTGCTGGACAAGCCCATCGCCTCGCCGAGCAGATACTCACCCTTGGTGAGCAGAAAGCGCAGCAGCACAGCGTGATACGGCGAGACCAGCCCGGTGTCGTGCATGGACCGCGCGAATCCCGTTGCCTCGTACTGCAACGCGCTGTCGTCCATCGATTCCAGCCGCGTGCGGTAGATCTCGACCCCGGGGTCTTCCCTGCACCCCTCGGTGGTTCCGTAGAGGCTGCTGATCAGCCGGTCGGCGCCGAGGCCGCTGGCGCCGAGATCCACGTCGGGATTCGCCCGGGCGACGGCGATCTGGGTGATCATCCGTTTGACCCCGTCGACCTGGATGGGCCGCTGCCGCAGAATGCGCCAGATCTCGTCGACCAGGTTCTCCAGCACCTTCTCGTACCCGACCTCGGCGACGAGGTAGTGCAGCAGCTCGCGCGAGACCTGCGCCATCCGCCCCTGCTGTTCCCGCTCCGCCTCGGTGGGCGGGGAGAACAGCAGCGACAGATTCACCGCGAGCACCTGCGACAGGTGATCCTCGGCCTCTTCGGCCGACACCAGCGCATGCTGATATTCGCCCTTGGCGACCGCGAGCAATCGCAGATCACTCACCGCCTCCAACACCATGGTGTCGGCGTTGGCGCTGCGCAAGGAGCCGGTACTCAGCGCCGGGATGAGGATCTGCGGCTGCGCCCAGTCGGTCCCGAGGAAAAGGCCCGCGGTCTCCAGCTTTTCGGCCCGTTCACGCACCGCCGCGCAACCACCGGGCAGCAGCAGCACCCGCCGCAGCGAGTCCATCACCCTGGGCAGCTTGACCTGCTTACCGAAATCGCCCGCGTCCGCGAGGGACTGTATGGCGTGGTCCACCGTGGCGAGACGCCGGTCCAAGCTCGCCGGGTCGTGGCCGTCCGGACTCAATCGCCGATCCCTTCGCACTCCGCTGCCCCTGGCAACGGATCAAATATAGAAGTCGAGCTCTTCTTGTCGCTTCAACAGATCCCGCAGAGTGTACGGGTCCTCGCCGAAGAAATAGAGCAGACCCCAGTGATTACCGAATGCGGTGCGTTTGGTGACCTTTTCGGCCTGCGGCGCGGTGAGCTCGTGCGTCTCGAAGTAATCATGATCCTCGGTCTCGGGCGGCACCGACAGCCGACTGACCACACGTCGACGCGGATACACGCCGAAGCACCCGGCGTGGCCGGTGGCATCCACCACTTCCTTCGGGAAGAACGCGTCGATCTCCTCGTCGGTGGACTTCGGGTCGAACGCCAGTACCAGCGCGTGGTAGGCGTTGAAACCATAGGTCCGTTCCAGCAGTTCGAACACCTTGAAACCCGGTGGCCGGTAGGCGACCTCGCCGAAATACATTTCCCCGTCGCTGGTGACGAAGTACTCCGGATGGATGAAGCCGAATTCGATGTCGAAGGTCTTGATCAGTTTTTCGACCTGCCGGGTGATCTCGGGCCGATATTTCTCGAGTTCCGGCGTCGCGGGCACGAACACCGAGTATCCGAGCGTCACGTACTCCGAGATGTTCAGGAAGCAGATGCGGCCGTTGTGGACCCAGGCCTCGACCGCGAACTCCCAGCCGTCCAGGTGCGATTCCATCAGCATCGGGAACTCGTCGTCGGGGATGAAGTCCACCTCGTCGGGGGTCCGGATGATCCGGTGACCGAGGCAGCCCGCCTTGTCGAACGCCTTGAGGTGAATCGGATCGTTGGGATCACCGTCGAGTTTCAGCAGGGTTTGATTGACCCGCTTCAGGAAGCGGATCACGTCATCGCGTTCGTGCGCCTCTTCGAAAATCCCGACCCGGATACCGCCGAGCTGCGCGCGCCGCTTCATCAACGACTTGTCACGCAGGAGCATCGACTGCCCGAGCAGGCGAGGATTGTCGAGCAGGACGGAGTTGATCGCTCCGGCCCATTCCACCGTCTCCTCGAAGATCGGAATGGCGACGTCGACTCCCTTTTTCTTCAGGGTCTCGGCGATCTCCATCGAACGATCGTTGAGCCGCTCGAAATCCCAGGGGATATAGGGTATGCCGTGCTCCGTGCAATAACTTTCCGCCCATTCGGGCGCAACTACGATATAGCGGCGGTCGAACCGGTCAACCGCCTCGACCGCATTCAGACTCCAGCCCAGCAGGGCCACATAACCTTTGTTCGGGTTTCGACTTTTCGATTCGTCAGCTGAAATCGACAAACCTTATCCCTCCTCGAACTCCACAGCCCGGAAACCGGGACGCTGAAATGAATCCCTGCAGGGCTGCCATTTCCATGGAGTACCCGGCCCCTGCTCGATCAACCATGACGAAGCTGTGACCGAGGGGCTTGTGACCGGGCGCGACCAGCACCCATCCCGCGGCGGGACTACGCTCAGGCGATGCCCGGTCCAGAGACCCTTCCGCCGCCACGCAACGGTGTCGGCCTCGCGTCGTTGGTGCTCGGCATCATCGCCTGCGCGGTCTCGTTCATTCCCGTCGTCAGCGAGTTCGTTGCCGCCCCAGCCGGTATCGGCGCCGTGGCCGCCGCGTTCATCGGCTGGGATCGGATCGAGAACGGTGTGGCCACCAACCGCGCCGACACGATCGCGGGCGGCATCCTCGGCGCGATCGCGCTGGCGGTCACGGCCCTCGTCTACCTCGCGACCCACTCCGGCTGACGAGCGCATTCCGTCGCCATGCACGCGGCGAGCGAAGTCCGTAGCCTGAAAATCGTGATTACTCTCAAGAAGGAAGACGGCGCGGCCGATCTCGCCGGTATCACCAAAATGAGCGTGGGGGTGAGCTGGGATCCGTCGGCGGGTTCCAGCGGTGGAATTCTCGGAATGGCCCGGCGCAAGCGCGGTGTCGACCTCGATCTGATCGCCGTGCTGTTCCAGGGTGCTGAGCCGGTGCGATTCGCCGGCCTGGATTCACTCGATCCGCTCGGCAACGGATCGGTGCTGCACACCGGCGACGAGCAGACCGGTGCGGCCGCGGGCGACGACGAGACCGTGCACGTCACGTTCGCCACTGTTCCCCCCGCGATCGACTCCATCGTCTTCGTGGCCGTCGCGTTCAAGAAGGGCAGTTCCTTCGAGAAGGCGAACAACGTCTCGTTCAAGATCTACGACGCGACCGGGGGCGATACCCAGCCTGTCGCCGATATCTGGCCGTCGCTGCTCGGCGCGGAGAACGCCAACGCGATCGCGCGGACCTTCCGCAACGGTCCGGTGTGGCAGCTGGAGGTCCTCGACCGCAAGGGCAAGATCAAGCAGGGCGATCGCCAGGCGTTGCTGCGCTTCGCGATCGGCTGACGTCGCGGCGGCAGGGCCCGGCGCGCAGTGCGCCGAGCTCCGCCGTGGCGCGGCGAACAGACCTCGCACTTTCCCACTTTTGCGACATCGGCGAAGTTCGTCAAGACCACGCGATTTCGGTGTTCCCTGAATAGTTGCTGCGCTACGGTTTTCCGCATGGACGACATCGAGTTGGATTTGCCGAGCGTCGCTACTTCCCACAACGCCGGACGAATTCTGGAAATCGGCGCGGTCGGTCTGCGCAACCCCCTCCCCGTCGACGGCGAACAGGCCCACGCCTATGTGTGCTGCGTCGACGGCACCACCCTGCAGCTCCCGGATTCGCTGCAGAACTGGGCCATGCAAACCCTCGCCGCGAACTTCGACCTACGCGCCACCGGCCTACCCTCGCTGTTCCCCTGCCGCTTCGAATTCGGCATCCGCGACGGCGCGGCCTACGCGGTACCGGTGACCCAGCGGTCGCTGCGCGAGAAGGCGAACGCGTGACGACCTGAGCAGAGAATTCCTTTGTCGCACAATGCGTCTACCGCCAATATCTGCGTGCGCTGAAGAACTAGGCGATCGGCGGCAGGTGAACGACCTGGCCCGCGTAGGCCAGACCGGCGCCGAAGCCGAGTAGCAGCGCGGTGTCGCCGGGGTCGGCGGCGCCGGAGCGCACCAGCTGTTCCATGGCCATCGGAATGGAGGCGGCGCTGGTGTTGCCGGTTTCGATGATGTCGCGCGCGACGGCGACAGTTTCGGGCAGGCCGAGGGTGCGGACCAGCGCGTCGGTGATGCGGATATTGGCCTGGTGTGGAACGAACGCGTCGAGGTCGTGAGCCGTGAGGCCCGCGAGGTCGAGCGCGTCACGACACGCCTTCTCCAGAAATGTGACGGCCCAGCGGAAGACCTCGGTGCCGTTCATCCGGATGTAGGGACGCTGCGACGTGCCACCGCTGGCCTCCGCCGCGGCGACTTCGGCGAAATACTCCAGGAAGTCCTTGTCCTGCTTGATCGCCGAGGTGCGCGCGCCATCCGACCCCCACGCGACCGGGCCGATCCCCTCCTGCTCGGCCGGCCCGACGACGACCGCACCGGCACCGTCGGCGAAGATGAACGCGCACCCGCGATCGGTGGTGTCGAGCAGATCCGACAATCGCTCCACACCGATCACCAGCACCTGCCGCGCCTGACCCGAGCGCACCAGATTCGCCGCATCGGCCAACGCGTAGCAGAAGCCCGCGCAACCCGCGGAGATGTCGAACGCGGCGGTGTCGTGCATGCCGAGTTCGGTCGCCACCACCGCGCCCGCCGACGGACCGAGCACCATCTGCGACGACGTCGCCAGCACCACCGCGTCGATCTGCTCGGCGCTCACCCCCGACGCCGTGAGCGCGTCCCGAGCAGCCGCGACACTCATCGAGACGATCGTCTCGTCGGGCTCGGCCCAGTGCCGGGCGGCGATCCCGGAACGGGTCTTGATCCACTCGTCCGAGGACTCGATCGCGTCGACGATCTCGGAGTTGGGCACGACACGGCGCGGGCGGTACACGCCGAGGCCGAGAATTCCCGCGTGGGTGACCGGAACCGCGGTGGCAATGGGGGTGGGCATGACATCCTCTCCATATGAACCGATCGGTTCACGTAGGAATAGGTCTAACATGAACCGATCGGTTCAATCAAGGGGTAGGAGAAGATCGGATGGCCGCCGGACCACGCGCCCGACTCATCGAGCACACGATCAGCACCGTCCAGGAACACGGCGTGCACGCGTCCTCCCTCAGCGAACTACTCGAGCGCAGCAGGACCTCACGCAACTCGCTGTACCAGCACTTCCCGTCCGGAAAGGGCGAATTGGTGCAGACAGCGGCACGGATCGTGGCACGCCTGGTGTACTCACATGTGAGCGCCATGGCGGACGCCCTGCAGACCGCGCCGTCGGCCCAGCAGTGGCTCACCGACCTGCTCGCCTTCTGGCGCGCCCCGCTGGAGAAATCCGACTACACCGCGGGCTCGTTCATGATGGCGGCCGCTCTCGACGAACTCGACCCCGCCGTCCAGTCCATCGCGGGCCAGGCGTTCGCCGAATGGACCGCCCGGCTCGCCGACGGGATCGTCGCCACCGGGATCGAGCGATCGACCGCGGTGTCGCTGGCCGGGTTCCTGCTCACCACCATCGAGGGCACGATCGTGCACAGCCGCGCGCTCAAGTCCGCACATCCGTTCGACCAGGCGGTCACTCAGCTGACGATCCTGTTCAAGGTGCACCTGACCGAACGGTGAGCCGTCTCACGAGATGCTGTGTGCCGCATCGAGTTCGGCGCGCAGGGTGGCGATGATCCGGCGACGGGCCGCCGCCCCTTCGGGGCTGGGCGTCAACGGGTAGACGTGCACGAGTCCGGATTCTTCCTGATAGTCGAGGTCGACGCCCGCCGCGCGTGCCTTCGCCGCCAGCAGGCGGGCGTCGGGGTTCAGGATGTCGTCGGTGCCGGTGAACACGGTGATCGGGCCCAGCCCGCCGAAGTCGCCGAACAGGGGGCTGACCAGGGGGTCCTTCATCGAGAGTTCGCCGCTCCACATCCGGCCGAACACCAGCCCACCGTCGCGACCCAGCCACGGGTCACGCAACAGAACCGCGTCGATCTCAGGATTCTCGAGGGTGAGGTCGAGCGCAGGAGAGATCAGCAGCGTGCGGGGGACGATATGACCCGCGTCGCGCAGGTGCAGCGCGGTGGACAGCGCGATCTGACCGCCCGCGGAGTCGCCGGCGAGGAAGGTCGGACCGTAGCGCTCGTCGGCCGCGGTGACCAGTTCGGCGACGCGGGGAATCACCTCCGCCGCGGTGCCGAACGGAATCAGCGGATAGATCGGGACCGTCACGACGAGATGCGTCCGAGCGGCGATCCTGGCCGCGAGTTGCCAATGTTGCGAAGCGATTTCGCCCACCCAGCCGCCACCGTGCGCGTACACGAGGCCACCGCGGGAGATCCCGTCCGACGGGGTCAGCGTGTAGATCGGCCAGCCACGGTCGTGCTCCACCGAGATCTCGACACCGCGGAGTGTGCGCGGCGGACCGTAGGCGAGGGGGCGCAGCGCGCGCTCGCGCACGTGCGCAGCGGCCAGCTCGGCATCGACGTAATTCCGGTTGCGCCGGGTGACCCGCAGGAAGCCCGGAATCACGAACCGACTCATCACACCGGGCACCGCGACCTCCACTCGACGACGAGACCGGTGCGGTCCACAGCGCTCGGGCCGAGCGTCACCGGTGCCAGCCAAGCTACTCCGTGCCGGCCTCAGCCGAGGGGCTGCTCGGTGATATCGGTGCGCAAGCTGGTGCCGTTGAGGTCCAGATAGAGCACGCCCTCGGTGACCGAGAGGGTGGCGGTATTGCGACGGTCGACCAGTCCCGCGGCCTCGTCGATGAACGCGCGATCGAAACTGATCAGCGGAATCTGCGCCGCGTTGTGAATCTTCTTGCCCGCGTACTGCGCGAGCACCTTCGCCGGGTCGCGGTGGGTATAGACCACGGCCCGACCAGCGAGTTTGCTCCCGCGGTGAATACGGTCCGCGTCGGGCGCGCCGACCTCGATCCACGCGGTCGTCCGGCCGGTCATATCCCGAACCTGCACCGCGGGCTCATCGGTGGCCGAGATCCCGCCGTCGCTGAACACGATCCCCTCCTCGTACTGCAAGCAGTACGCGAGGATCCGGGTGATCATGTACTCGGCCGTCTCCGACGGGTGCCGGGCAACCCGCAACTCGAGATCCTCGTACACCCCCCGATCCACATCGGCGAGCTGAACGGCGAAGTTGTGCAGTGTTGCGCTGAGTGCCATAGGAGCTCCGACCCTACCGGGCCGCGACGTCGACTACTCGCGCACTCCCGGTTGCGCTGACCGGTCCGGACCGCCAGCATCTGTACATGAGAATCACTCACGTTTCGGCTCTGGCCGCCGTTTTCCTCGCACTCGGCACGGCAACCGTTGCGGCAGCACCGAATGCGGCCGACTCACCCCGTCAGGCCATTGCCCGCGCCTACCTCGACGCCCTGGTGTCCCACGACGCGAGCGCGGTCCCCTTCGCCCCCGACGCCACCCGCGTCGAGGTCGGCATCCGAACCGGCTACTCGGGCCCCCAGCTGAGCGCCGACTTGGAGAACGGCCTCCAGTACCGCGTGATCCAGGGCATTCGCGACCTCACCATGTCCGAATCCGGCGACACGGTCACCACCCACTACCTCCTCGACGCCGGAGTGGCCGACATCCGCCTGACCACCGTGGAGATCACCGAGACCTTCGTCATCCCGGTGGACTCCATCCAGACGATCGAGGCCACGATCACGCTGGTGCTGTAACGACCTCGCGGCCGACGAGTTGTCTCGCGCTCACTGATCCGCATCCAGCAAGGCCCGCGGGGCGGCCTGACACCACGAGTCGGTGACGATGGCTTCCAGTTCCTCGCGATCGTCGAGTGACGCCAGGCGGACGCGGACCCAGGGGTTACCGGACTCGTGCGAGGCGATCCAGAATTTGCCGGGTTCGGCGAGGACCAGTTCGTCGCGATCGAGAATCGGGCAGCGGACCGCCATCGAGGTCTCGTCCTCGGGCAGGGTGAGGAACAGCTTGCCCGCGACCTTGAAAATCGGCATGCCCCAGGCGAAATGCTCTGTCGTCTGCGGCAGCGACAGCACGAAGGCGCGGACGTCCTCCCCGGTGACATTCATGCCCACATCCTGACACCACACACCGACACGATCGGATCCATCGCCGCGGGACCGGGACCGCTAGTCGACGGCACCGAGGGTGGCGACGGTTTTCCTGGCGCGGGAGGCGGTGATCCGGCGGCCGATCACGCCGTGGCGGGGGGCGAAGAGGTAGACGAAGGTGAAGGCGACGCCCTGGGTCACCACGACCATGCCGCCGGCGGCGGTGTCGAGGTGGTAGCTGATGTAGAGGCCGGTCACCGCGCACAGCACCGAGATGGTGGGGGCGATGACGAGCATGCGGGAGAAGCGGTCGGTCAGGAGATAGGCGGTGGCGCCGGGGATGATCAGCATGGCCACCACCAGCACCACGCCGACCGCTTGCAACGCGACCACCGAGGTCAGGGCCAGCAGGGCCAGCAGGGCGGTGCCGAGCACGCGAGGGTTGAGGCCGATGGCGTGGGCGTGGGTGGCGTCGAAGGCGTAGAGGGTGAAGTCGCGGCGTTTGAGGACCAGGGCGACCAGGACGATGGCGGCCAGGATCATGATCTGGATCATCTCGCCGCGGCTCACGCCGAGCAGGTTGCCGAAGACGATGTGGTTCAGGTCGGTCTGGCTCGGCGTCACCGACACCAGCACCAAGCCGAACGCGAACAGGGTGGTGAACACGATGCCGATGGCGGCGTCTTCCTTCACCCGGCTCGTATCGCGGACCACGCCGATCAACGCCACCGCGAGGAACCCGAAGATCACCGCGCCGACAGCGAACGGCCAGCCGACGATGTAGGCCAGCACCACACCGGGCAGCACCGCGTGCGACACCGCGTCACCCATCAGCGACCAGCCGATCAGCACCAGCCAGCACGACAACACCGCACAGACCACGGCGGCCGTGACCGTGGTGGCCAGCGCGCGCACCATGAATTCGTAGCGCAGCGGGTCGATGAAGAATTCCTCGAGGCTCATCGGTCTCCGTCCACATCCAGGCCGAAGGCCTTGGCCAGGTTCTCGGGGCGCAACACCACATCGGGGTCGCCGTGCTCGAGCACCCGGCGGTTCAACAGCACTGCCTCGTCGGCCAATTGGGGCAACGCGTGCAGATCATGGGTGGACACCAGGATGGTGGCCCCGTCGGCGGCGAGCTCACGCAACAGCGCGGTGATGGTCGCCTCGGAGCGCTTGTCGACACCGGCGAACGGCTCGTCGAGCAGCAGGATCGTGGCCTCCTGGGCGATGCCCCGAGCCACGAACGTGCGCTTCTTCTGGCCACCCGACAGCTGCCCGATCTGCCGGTCGGCCAGGTCGGTGAGCTCGACGCGGGCCAGCGCGGCGTCGACGGCGGCACGGTCGGCCTTGCTCGCCCGGCGGGTGAAACCCATTTTCCCGTAGCGCCCGGTCATCACCACATCGCGCACCGACAGCGGGAAACTCCAGTCCACGTCCTCGGACTGCGGCACGTAACCGAGACTGCCCGCCTTGCGCGCGGCAGCCGGGGGGCGGCCGTTGATCAGCACCCGGCCTCGATCGGGCGTGACCAGCCCCATCACGGTCTTGAACAGCGTCGACTTGCCCGAGCCGTTCATACCGATCAGCCCGCACACCCGGCCCGATTTCAGGGTCAGTTCGACAGTGTCGAGCGCGAGCACATCACCGTAGTGAACTGTCACGTCCTGGATTTCGACTACCGGTGCGGTCATTTCGAGACTCCGGCGAGTGCGGTCGCGATGGTCTTCGCGTCGTGGCGGATCAGGTCCAAGTAGGTCGGGACCGGTCCGTCGGCCTCGGAGAGCGAGTCGACATAGAGCACGCCGCCGAACCGTGAACCGGACGCCTCGACCACGCGTTGCATCGGCGCGTCCGACACCGTCGATTCACAGAACACGGCGGGCACGCCGCGCTGGCGAACGAAGTCGATGGTCGAGCCGATCTGCTGCGGGGTGGCCTGCTGTTCGGCGTTGACCGGCCAGATGTACTTCTCGGTCAGCCCCGCGTCGCGAGCCAGGTAGGAGAACGCGCCCTCGCAGGTGACCAGGGCGCGCTGGTCGGCGGGCAGGGTGTTCACCGCGGCGACGAGATCGTCGCGCACGGCGCCGAGCTGCGTCTTGTAGGCATCGCCGTTGGCACGGTAGGCGTCGGCGTGTTCGGGGTCGAGATCGGTGAACGCGCGGACCATGTTGCCGACGTAGATCTGCGCGTTCACCGGCGACATCCAGGCGTGCGGATTGGGCTTGCCCCGGTAGGCGTCCTCGCTGATGTCCATCGGCGCCACCCCCTCGCTGACCACGGCGTGCGGCACATCGAGGTCGGCGACGAACTGGGTGAACCAGGCCTCGAGGTTCAGCCCGTTGTCCAGGATCAGATCAGCCTTGGCGGCCTTCTTGATATCGCCCGGCGTCGGCTCGTACCCATGGATCTCTGCCCCCACCTTGGTAATCGATTCGACCCGCAGATGCTCGCCTGCCACATTCCGCGCCATGTCGGCCAGGACCGTGAAGGTGGTGAGAACCACCTTCTTCCCGTCGTCATCGGAGGTGATCCCACCGCAGGCAGTGAGCGCGAACGCCATGACACTCAGAACACATGCCGCAAGCACCCGGCGGCGCGCCGGCGAACGGTAGAACCCAACCCTCATTCCAGAATTATATTGTTCGGGTAGCCGAACTTTCAAGTTCAGGGCTAGAAACAGTCGCGAGGACGGCTCAGGATGCCCAGGGCGGGGTGAAGGTAGAGCCGTCGGGGAGCTCGGCCGCGAAGCCGACCCGCACAGTCACCAGCAGCCTGGCGATCTCGTCGGCCGAGTTCGCGAGGGCGATCATCGAACCGGCGGGCGCGACCGCCGCGTCACCGGGTTTCATCGGCGCGGATTCGCCGTCGATCGTCATGGTCACCTCGCCCGACAGCACAACGAACGCCTCCTCGCCCAGGATGCGATGGGGCACGCCGACCGAATCGGCCCGAACCTCGGTCTGCCAGACGCACAGCTCGGCACTGCCGGTGCCGGGTCGGACGAGGGACGTGAAGCGGGCGTTGTGCACCTCGTGCACCTGCGCGTCTGCGGAACGGATCACCGGCATTCGAAACCTCCATAAGGTCAAGCAACTTGTCTATATAGTCAAGTAGATTGACTATTGTGTCAAGTGCCAGAATGACTGTCGTGCCCGTGAACGCAGACCTCCCCCTCCTGTTGCTCGCGGCAGCGGCCGAGGTCACCGAGGCGGTGCACGCCAGGGTCGCCGCGGCGGGATTCACCGACATCCGGCCGACGCACGGCTTCGCGTTCGTCCGCATGGCGCCCGACGGCGCGACGGTCGGGGAGATCGCCGACCACCTCGGCGTCACCAAACAGGCAGCCAGTCAGCTGGTCGACGAGCTGGTCACCAAGGGCTATGCCGATCGCAATCCACACCCGCGCGATGCGCGCGCCCGCCTGATCACCCTCACCGAACGCGGCTGGGCGTGCACGCGAGCCGCCGACGCCGCCATGGCCGAGTTCACCCAGACCTGGTCGGACACCCTCGGCGCGACCACCCTCACCCAGGTCAGCAAGGCGCTGGGTCGCGTCGTCACCCCGGGGCGAGTCCGCCCGAGCTGGTGAACCTCCACCACCGCCGTAACCAAATCTTGCAAACCGACGATGTGCATAACGGGTACCCAACAATCCGAAGAACTGGATTTTCAAAACCTGCGCGGTGTCACGGCGAGCGGCATACTCTCGGATCGAGCGGTGACGCGCCACCGCAGCACCCGGGCCGACGGTCCGGGTAGCGCACTCGTCACGTCACCGTTCGTCTCGATCCCGGAGGGTCAATGTCAGCCCTGGTCACCGTTCACACCGTCGACACCGTCACTCGGCACAAGTACGAGCGGCTGCAGTACACCGGTTCGGCCGGCGTGGTCGCCTCGCTCGAGGACGCCCGCCTCGTGGATCGATGGCGCGCCGACTACCCCGGCTGGGACGGCGAGCACTGGGCGTTCGACGCGGGCACCGACAGCCCGGGACGGCTGCGCCCGATCAACGTCGCGGCGCGCAACAACTGATCAACGCGGTGACGAGCGCCTGATCAGCGCGGTGCGCACCACATGATCAGGCGGCACCCGCGGCAGCAGCCCGATCGATGATCCGCGGGAACGGGCTTGCCGCTTCCAGCTGGTAGGCCAGGTCGAGCAGCGTCCGCTCGTCACCACGGCGCGCGGCCAGCTGGATCGATCCGGGCAGACCGCTGGGCACCAGGCCGTGCGGCAGCGAAATGCCGGGTCCCCCGCCGACGTTGTTGAGCGGGGTGAAGCCGACGTAGTCGGCGAGCTTGGCGAACAGCGCGTCGAACGGCTGGCCGGGCGCGAGCTCGCCGATGCGCGGCGCGGGATGCGAGAGCACCGGGGTGAGTAGCACGTCGACCTCGGCGAAATGCCGGTCATAGGCCGCGACTCCCCCGCGCAACCGCCACGTCGACGCGGCCACCGCGAGCGGATTGCGCTTGGCCAGCCCGATCAGACCGGTGGTGAACGGGTCGAGTTTGCGCGCATCGAAGTACCCGCGGTGGCCCAGCCGGAACGACAGCGCCATCGCCGCGGCCATCACCGCCCAGTACTGCTTGAAGTCTTCGACGAAGCGCGGATCCACATCCAGCCGCATCTCGACGATCTCGTGGCCGAGACCTTCGAGTACCTTCGCCGCCGAGGCCAGGACCGCGCCGTTGTCGGCGTGCACCGGCCGGCCGAGGACATCGGCGGTGATCAGGCCGATCCGCAGCCGTCGCGCACTCGGCCCCTCGACCAGCCCCACCGGCGGCAGCGCCGGATTCGCGCCGAATCGTTCCACGGCGGCCAGGTAGTGCGCGGTATCGCGGACCGAGCGGGTGACCACGCCCTCGGCGACCAGATGCACCGGCAGTTTGCGGGCGCCGGGCTGGTCGAGCAGGCGGTTGCGGGTGGTTTTCAGGCCGACGAGACCGTTGGCCGCGGCGGGAATACGGATCGAGCCGCCACCGTCGTTGGCATGCGCGATCGGCACCACCCCGGCCGCCACGAGCGCCGCCGAACCGCCCGAGGAGGCGCCCGCCGAGTACTCCGGATTCCACGGATTGCGGGTCGGCGCGCGATCGGTGAATTCGGTGCTCGCGGTGAGCCCGAATTCCGGCAGCGTCGACTTACCGAGCACGATCACGCCCGAGTGCAGGAACTGCGCGCCGGGACCGCTGGTCACCGTGGCCGGATGCGGCGTGAACGCGGCCGAGCCATGGCAGCTGGGCAGCCCCGCGATATCGGTGTTGTCCTTCACGAACGCGGGCACCCCGGCGAAGACCCCCGCGGTCTCGGGCGCCGACGCCGCGCGATCGAAGCACGTCACCTGCACCGCGTCCAGCCTCGGATCGACCCGCCGCGTCCTGGCGATCGCGGCCTCGAGAACCTCCGACCGGCTCACCTCCCCCGCGCGCAACGCCGCGGCGACACCGACCGCGTCCAGCGTTCCCAGGGCATCGTCGGTGAATCCGTGCACGGCAGAGCTCATATCCGCAGCGTAATGCGAGCCCGGGTCCCTTCGCAGCAGTAACGAACCTGCTGACCCTTCTCGACTATCGCATTTCTATTGAAAATGGTTATCATTAGCATCTTGCTCGAGGTTGGAGGACATGTGGGACACCTGTTGATGGTGGAGAGCTGGGTCGGTTCGATGAGCACCTTGCTCCCGGCGGGAATCGAGGACAGTGGCCACGAATTCAGCTTCCTGACCCGAGATCTCGGGCATTACCTGCGGCCGGGAACACCCCTGCCGCATCCCCTGCTCGGGGCGGCCAACGTGTTCACCGCCGACACCAACGACGAGTCGACACTGCTGCCGTACGTGCGAAAACTGCAGGCGGCATTCAGTTTCGACGGCGTGCTCACCTCGTGCGACTACTATCTGCCGACCGTCGCCGCGATCGCCGCCGATCTCGGCTTGCCCGGGCCCGGCCGGACCGCGGTGGCCGATGCCTGCGACAAGTACCGGACCAGGCTGATCTGCCGTGCCGCCGGTGTCGCCGGTCCCGCCTTCGCCGTCGCGCGGGAATGGGATGAGATCGTGGGCGCCGCAGCCGAACTCGGCTATCCCCTGGTGGTCAAGCCGGTCGACCTCTGCGGCGGGATGTTCGTCCGCCGGGTCGGCGACGAGGCCGAGTTGCGCGTCGCGGTGGACGCCATCGCCGGATTCCCGATCAACGCCCGAGGACAGCACCGCTCACCACTCGTCCTGCTCGAAGAGTGCATGGACGGACCGGAATTCAGCGTGGAAACCGTCACCGTCGCCGGGCGGACGACGGTGATCGGAGTGACCGACAAACGGATCACCGGTGCCCCCGCCTTCATCGAGTCGGGCCACATGTTCCCCGCTGCCCTCGAGCCCGGCGATTCCGCCGCGGTGGCCGAGCTGGCAGTCGCGGCGATCACCGCGCTCGGTCTCGACGCGACCGTCGCCCACACCGAGGTCAAACTCGGCGCGCACGGCCCCCGCCTGATCGAGGTGAACCCCCGCCCCGCCGGGAATCGCATCACCGAACTGGTGCGACGGGTCACCGGAATCGACCTCACCGCCGTGCACGCCGAAGCTGTCGCGGGCGGCGAGCCCGACGTCACACCCCGGGAGACCGGTATCGCCAGCGCGGCCGTCGCGTTCGCCGTGCCGACGGATACCGGCCTGCTGACCACGGTGGACGGAGCACAGAACTGGGCGGCGGACCCCAGGATCGTGGAGCGCAAACTGGCGGATCCCGGCACCGAGGTGCGTCCCGCGACCGACAACAACACCTATCTCGGTCACGTCATGGTGGTGGACGACACGCACCGCACCACCGGCGACCTCGCACAGCGGTTGATCGCCGATCTCCGTTTCGACCTCGACGCTGCGCGATGATCGCCGCCGCCGTGCGCCCCGACTCCGTCGCCGAGCTCATCACGTGGGCGCGCCGGGGCAGGCTCGGACCCGAACCCACAACCCTGCACGCGTCCACGGCGTTTCGCACCGCCTACGGCACCCGGCACGCGGGCCGCTCTCGCGGATACCGCAACGAGGTGCTGAGCCTGCGGGTCGGCGCGGCGGTGGGCTCGTGCGGTCTCGAACCCGGCTCTGCCACCGACGATCTGGTCGACAGCTGTGTCGCGGCGACGATCGACGAACTGCTCGCGCATCCGATGCCCGCGGTCCGGATCGCCGCGCTCGATGCCTATCTGATGCACGTGCGTCCGCATCCGTACGCGGGCGGCGTGCAGGGCGAACAGGTGGTGATCGAGGGGCCGACCTCGCTGACGAAGTCGCGCCGCCGGGCGAGCACCGTCGTCGACCTGCTGCCCGCCGGGGTGTCGCGGGTACTGGTGGTGGGCGTCGTCGGTTCGCTGCTCGCCGAACTGCGGGCGCGCGCCATCACGTATCTGCCGTGCGACCTCGCCGGTGGCGTCACCGAATGGGGTGAGCCGGTCTTCGAGTCGGTCGCCGACGCTCCGTCGGACTACGACGCGCTGCTGGTTACCGGAATGTCGCTGGGTAACGAGACATTCGACGAATTCCGGGCCGTGGCGAACCGGCGCGGCCTGCCGCTGGTGCTGTTCGCCCAGACCGGCAGCGCGGTGCTGCCCTGGTTCCTGGGCGCGGGCGTGCACGCGGTCTCGGCCGAGCCCTACCCGTTCTTCTCCCTCGACGGCGGGCCGAGTGCCGTCGTCACCTACCGAGAGCTGTCATGACACCCCCGCAACCCGCGCTTCTGCAGTTGATCGGCGGCACGCCCGCCGTGCCCATTCCGTCCGGAAACAGCTGGTACACAGCGAAACTCGAGGCAGCGAGCGTAGCGGGCATGAAAGCCCGTGCGGCAGTGTCGATGTTGCGCGGCGCTGCGGCGAGAGGTGAGCTCGCGCCGGGCGCGACGATCATCGAATCCACCAGCGGCACACTGGGACTGGGCCTGGCGCTGGCCTGCAAGGCACTGGGCCATCCGGTGCTGCTGGTGGTCGACGACGAGCTGGAACCCGATCTGCGCGCATTGTTTTCGGCGTTTCAGATCCCGCTCGACGTGGTCACCGCACCACACCCCTCCGGCGGCTGGCAGCAGGCGCGGCTGGATCGGCTGGCCGCTTTGCTCACCGCCACACCGGGTGCGTACTGGCCCGACCAGTACGACAACCCCGACAACGCGGGCGGCTATCAGGCGATGGGCGAGGAAATCCTCGCCCAGGTCGACGGCGTCGACGTGCTGGTCGCCTCGATCGGTTCCGGCGGGCACTGCGCCGGGCTCGCCCGGGTTCTGCGCACACGGTGGCCCCGGCTGCGGGTGATCGGGGTCGACGCCGTCGGCTCCCGGATCTTCGGCCAACCAGATCGCCGCCGGCTCATGCGCGGTCTCGGCAGCAGCATCCTGCCCCGCAATGTCGCCTACGCCGACTTCGACGAGGTGCACTGGGTCGACGCCGCCGAGGCGGTCGCGTCGTGTCGCCGGGTCGCGGCGGCCACCGGCATCGCGGGCGGCTGGAGCACCGGCGCCGCCGCCCTGGTCGCGGGCTGGGTGGCCGAGCGCGAACCCGACGCCCGCGTGCTGACCGTGTTCCCCGACGGGCCACACCGCTATCTGGGCACCATCTACAACGACGACTGGTGCCGAACCAACGGTCTCTTCCGCGCGCCCGCCACCGCACCCACCACGATCGCCGCCCCGGACAGCGCCGAAGTGCTCGGCTGGGGCCGATGTTCGATCGTCCGCGACCCTGCCGCCGAGGTGAGCGTGTGACCCCCGCAACGGCTTTCCAGCCCGGAACCGGCAGATGAACGGCATCGACACCTTCCGCGCGCTACCGGGGGCCGTCCGGCTACTGCTCGTGAATCATCTTGTGGGGCATATCGGTTTCTATCTCCTCGTACCGTTTCTGGCCGACTACCTCCTCGACGACCTCGCGCTGTCGGCGGCCGTTGTCGGAATCGTGCTCGGGGTGCGTAATCTCAGCCAGCAGGGTCTGTTCCTCGTCGGCGGCTCGGCGGCCGACCGGCTCGGCGCGCGCGGCGTGATCATGGTCGGCCTGGCGATCAGGGCACTCGGCTTCTCGCTGTTCGCCGTCGGCGGTTCGCTGCCGGTGGTGCTGGCGGCCTCGGTGCTCACCGGTTTCGCTGGGGCACTGTTCAATCCGGCGGTCCGCGCGTTCATCGCCAGGGACAGCGGTGCGCATTCGGCGCAGGCCTTCGCGCTGTTCAACGTCTTCGGCAATGCGGGCTCCGCGATCGGACCGGTACTCGGCACCGTGTTGACAGCGGCGGGCTTCCGGATATCGGCCCTGGTCGCGGCGGCGATCTTCGCGGTGCTGGCCGTGGTGCAATGGCTGCTGCTGCCCGCGCGACCGGTGCCCGCGCACGAGGGTGGGGTCGGTACCGACTTCGCGACGGTGTTCACCGATCGCCGGTTCTGGGCGTTCACCCTCGCGCTGATGCCGATGTTCGCTTTGCAGAGCCAGATCTACTTCCTGTTCACCCTCCAAGCGCAGGACAGTGCCGGGCCCGGGCACGGTCCGGCGGCGGTGGCGGCGCTGTTCGTGGTCGAGACGATCGCCGTGGTGGCACTCCAGGTTCGGGTCACCACGGTGCTGGCGCGCAGACCACAGCGCGGGCCCGCGATGGCGCTCGGGATGGCCGTCATGGGAGCCGCGTTCCTCCTGCCTCCCGCCGTCGCGGGGGTGGTGCCGTTCGAGGGAAACAGCGTGGTGGGCACAGTGATCCGGATTGCTCCGGTGGTCGCGGCCGCGGTGCTGCTCGCGATCGGCGTGACCGCGGTGCAACCCTTCGTCAACGAGGCGATCGGCCGCTTCGCCGGAACTCGGCTGACCGGAACCTATTTCGGCGCGTTCTATCTGGCGTCCGGCATTTTCACGGTCGTCGCCACCTCGATCACCGGCGCCGTCCTCGACCACACCGGCGGCCCCCTGAGCTGGCCGCCCTCGCTGCTGTGCGCCGCGGCCGGTGTGCTGTCGGCCCTCGCGCTGCTGCGGCTACACCGCCGGCACCTGCTGCCCGGCCCCGCAGCGATCCGGCCCGAACTCGCACCGGTCGCCGACGACAACACCCCCAGCGAAAGGCGATGACTCCGATGACCATTGATCTCGCCACGCCGGGAATCGGTGTCGGCCGCGCCTACGGAAGCTGCGGCGAACTGCTCCAGGGCGTCACCGAACAGAATCGGCATTTCCTGGTCACGCTCCCCATTCGGCGCGGCACGGTGGCCGTCTTCGAGCCGGGCGGCGACCGCATAGATGTTGTGCCGGAGGGCAAGTCGAAGGCGGCGCGACTCGCGAGCGGGATGGTCGGCAGGTCGCGCGTGCTGGGTGGCGGGCGACTCACCCTGCACAGCGAACTTCCCGAAGGCAAGGGGCTGGCCAGCTCCACCGCCGATCTCGTCGCCACCGCCCGCGCGGTCGCCGACGCAGAGGGTCGCTCGGTGCCCGTCGCGGAACTCGAAGCCGACCTGCGCGCCATCGAACCGTCCGACGGCGTCATGTACCCGGGCACCGTCGCCTATTTCCATCGCGAGGTGCGGTTACTCGCCCGCCTCGGCACCCTCCCGGCACTGACGATCGTCACCGGCGACGAGGGCGGCTCGGTCGACACCGTCGAATTCAACCGGGGCGAACCCGGTTTCAGCGCCGCCGACAAACGCGAATTCGACAGGCTGCTCGGCGAACTCGGCCCGGCGATCACCCACGGTGACATCGCCGCGATCGGCGCGGTGGCCACCCGCAGTGCCGTGCTGAGCGCCGCATCGCGTGACCGTCCGCATCTGGACGCGACCATCCGGGCGGCGCGCGCCATCGGCGCGGCCGGAGTCGTCGTCGCCCACAGCGGCACGACCACCGGAATCCTGCTCGCCGACAACGATCCACGTCTGCGCGAGCAGGTCCTCGCCGCGCACGAGATCTGCGCCGCCTTCGCCTGCTCGGTGGCGGTGCATCACTCGTGGCGACCCGGCACACAGCGCGTTCCCACCGTCGATCACCCACACCCGGTGACGATTCCCCGAACAGAGAGCTCTCCGCGATGATCACCGTCGACCAGATCCGCTTCGCCTACGACGGCCGAATCACGCTCGACGACATCAGCTTTCGTGTGGCACCCGGCAGCACGCTCGGACTGATCGGCCCCAACGGTTCGGGCAAGTCCACGCTGCTGCGGCTGATGTACCGGGCGCTGCGCCCGGCGGGCGGATCCGTCGTCGTCGACGCGGTGCCGGTGGAGCGGCTGCGCGGGCGCGAGCTCGCGAGTCGCCTCGCCGTCGTCGCCCAGGAAGCGCCGCCGGATACGCCGGTCACCGTGGCCGAGACCGTGCTGCTCGGCAGGTCGCCGTGGGTCGGTGCGTTCCAGGGGTATTCGCGCGCCGACCGGATCGCCGCCGCGGCCGCGCTCGAACACGTGGGGGCTCGGGCGCTGGCCGACCGCCGTTTCGCGACGCTCTCCGGCGGCGAACGCCAGCGCGTCCTGATCGCCAGAGCACTCGCCCAGCAGGCCGACCACCTGCTCCTCGACGAACCCACCAACCACCTCGACATCCGCTACCAGCACGAATTGCTCACCCTGGTCCGCGGTCTCACCGCGACCACCACGATCGTGGTGCTGCACGAGCTGAACCTGGCCGCCCGCTACTGCGACCGCCTAGTCCTGCTCGACCAGGGGCGCGTCGCCGCCGCAGGCACTGTCGCCGAAGTCCTGACCCCGCGGATCCTCGAACCCGTCTACAAGATCCCCGTTCGCCGAACGTCGGCCTTCGGCGCCGTCCAACTCCTCTTCGGCCCGGCTACCGAACCCCCCGCCACAACACTTCCGTCCGAGACCAGAGAGGCGGCCACGACATGACCGCGACCCTGGTGGCCGATCCGGCCATCGACGACCTCGATCACGCTCGCCACCGCGACCGCGCGGTGCTGCTGACAGCCGGGCTCACCATCGCGCTCGCCTGCACGCTGGTGGTCGCAGCCGGGCTCGGACCGGTCGCCGTCCCGCCGGGCACCGTGGCGCGGATCATCGGCCACCATGTCTTCGGTCACCCGGTATCCGTCGATTGGAGCGCCGCCCAGGACTCCATCGTCTGGTTGGTGCGGGTGCCGCGCGTGCTGCTCGGCGCACTCGTGGGCGCCGCCCTGGCGATCACCGGTGCCGTCTTGCAGACCATCGTGCGCAATGTGCTCGCCGACCCCCACATCCTCGGCGTCACCTCGGGCGCGTCGACCGGCGCGGCGGTGTATCTGCTGTTCGGGGTCGCCGCGGCGACCACCGCCACCGCCCTCGCGGCGAGCGCGTTCATCGGCGCGCTGATCGCCACCGCGCTGCTGTTCGTGATCTCGCGGATCAACGGCCAGCTCACCTCGCTGCGGCTGCTGCTCGGCGGGGTGACCATCGGCTACATCTTCTCGGCCGCGACCAGCTTCCTGATCTTCGCCTCCGACCGGCCCGAAGGCGCGCGCACCGTGCTGTTCTGGCTGCTCGGCTCGCTCGCGCCTGCCGCCTGGTCCTCGGTGGCGACCACCGTCGCCGTCGTCGCGGTGGCACTGGTCGCGGTGCTGTTGATGGCGCCCCGGCTGGACGCACTGGCCGCCGGTGACGACACCGCGCGCACGCTCGGCATCGCACCGAATCGCATTCGGCTGTGGGCGTTGCTGATCGTCGCACTCGCGGTCGGCGCGGTGGTCGCCGTCGCCGGGGCGATCGGCTTCGTCGGGCTGATCGTGCCGCACGTGGCCCGGCTGTGTACCGGTGGCACACATCGGCACCTACTCGTGGTGAGCGCGCTCATCGGCGCGCTCTTCCTCGTGATCGCCGATGTGGCGGCACGCACCGTCTTCGCGCCACGCGAACTGCCCATCGGGATCGTCACCGCCGCCGTCGGCGCCCCACTGCTCCTCGTCCTGATCCGTCGCTTCCGTGCCACCGGCGAGTCCTGAAACCCGCACTCCACCCCCGCTGTCCCGGTCACGACGACCGGGCGAAATCCCCCACCGATCGATGAGGACCACCACCGTGTTCACCCGTGTCATCTCCGCCCGCCGCTCCGCCGTTCCTGTACTCGCCCTCCTCACCAGCGCGATCGTTACCGGTTGCGGCACACCAGCTCCCGCCACCGCACCCTCGGCAAGCGGTTTCCCGCTGACGATCTCGAGCTGCGGTCGCGACGTCACCTTCTCCTCGCCCCCACAGCGCGTCGTCACGGTCGGTTCCATCGCCGCACCGCTGATCGCGGCCGCGGGCGCCGCGGACCGCATCGTCACCCGCACCTTCGAAGCCGCCGCCTTCCCCGGCCAGTACGGCGAGGCATTGCAGGGCATCGAAATCACCGCGCCCACCGCCGAACTCGCCCGCGAGGAGATCATCAGCCGGGCGCCCGACCTGGTCGTGAGCGTCGAAGGTCTCTCAGTGACCCCCGACGACCTCGCCCAGGTGGGCATTCCGCTGATCGTGACCCGCGGCTACTGCCGCGACGCGGCCGGCACCTTCGAGGACGTCTTCGCCGACATCGCCCTCTACGGAAAGCTCTTCGGCACCGAGACCGCGGCCGACACCGAGGTCACCACACTGAAGCAGCGCGTACAGGCGGTGACCGAACGGCACAGTGGCACAACGACTCCCCGTCCCGCCGCCGCACTGATCCTGTCGCGCGACGGCGCCCAGCTCAAAGCCTATGGCGCCAAGAGCACCGTCCACGAACAGCTGAAGATCCTCGGCCTCGGCAATGTCTACGGCCAGATCGACAAGCGCAACTTCGAAGCCAACACCGAAACACTCATCGCCGCCGATCCCGAAGTGATCATCCTGCTCACCCAGGGCGACCAGACACCCGACTCGGTGCGCACCGCCCTGCGCCAACGTCCCGAACTGGCCGGGCTGCGCGCGATTCGGGAGAACCGGATCATCGTGGCGCCCTTCGGTTACACCGGGCCCGGACCGGTAGCCGTCGAGGGTCTGGAAGTGCTCGACCGCGAATTGGCGCAGCTGCGATGACCGCCGCCACCACCGGCTACCTCGTCCGCGAGGCAGGCACCGCGGATCTCGCGGGCGCGCGCAGCGTCATGCTCGACACCTTCTACCAGGTGTTCGGCATCGGCTATCTGCCCGAATATCACCAGGACGTGATCGACCCGGACACCGCGTATCTGCGGCATCCGCGCCACCGGCTGTGGGTCGCCGCGCACGAGGGCGTCATCGTCGGCACCACCGCGATCCGGGCGCAGGGGCCCGCCCATCCCCCGCATCCGGCCGAGCTCGCGCGCCGCTACCCCGACGAGACCACCGCGCAGCTGTTCCGGGTCTATGTGCGGCCCGAGCACCATCGACGCGGACTGGCCACCCGGCTCGTCACCGCGGCGGTCGAGCACGTACGCGCCACCCCGGCTTTCGAGCGGCTGTATCTGCACACCGACGCCCGGACACCCGGTGCGCTCGAATTCTGGCTGACCTTCGGCCACATCGTGTGCGACGCCCGAGGGCCACACGGCGGCTTCCAGACGGTGCACCTGGAGATTCCGCTGGATCGCGGCGATCAACAGCCGGTCTGACGGTTCCCTGCTGGCGCGGTGACGGCATACACGGCACTATCGAACGCGTGGAACACTTGCGAATCGCGCGACGTTCGGGTGCTGTGTCGTGACCGCGCTGGCTCCCGGCGAGAACCGGCCCGCGCCCGGTGACCAACTGACCGTCACGGTCGCGAGTTCGGCGTCGGTCGACGTGTCGGCCCTGCTGGTGAACGCGGCGGGCAAGGTGCGCTCCGACGCCGACTTCGTCTTCTTCAATCAGCCGACCGGGCCGGGCGTGGTGTACCGGCACGGCAACGGCGGACCCGATGTGGTGGGCGTGCAGACCTCGGCGTTGCCCGCCGATGTGGACAAGGTGGTGGTCACCGCGAGCCTCGACGGTCGTGGACCCGCGACGTTCGCCGCCGTCGGCACCTTGACCACCACCATCGAATCCGGTTCCACCGCACTGACTTTCTCGATCCCCGGACTCACCACCGAGAGTGGTGTGGTGTGTGTGGAGATCTATCGCCGCAACGGCGCGTGGAAGGTCCGCGCGATCGGTCAGGGTTACGACGACGGGCTCGCGGGCATCGCGTCGGCTTATGGTGTGAACCTCGACGACGAGCCCGAACCCGCTGCGGCGCAGGGTAATTCCGGTGCCGTGGCGGGCACTGCCGGCGACTCCCGAGGCGCACCCGGCCCAGGTCACCTGCCGCCGCACCCTCCCGGTTCCCACGCCCCGATGCCACCCGGTCAATTCGCGCCGCCCCCTGGGGCACCCCCTGTTCCGGGTCAGCCGGGGACGCCATCCGGCTACCCGGCCGCACCCCCGCCGGGCGCACCTGCCTACCCGGCCGCGCCCACACCGGCCTACCCGCCACCCGCCTACGGACAGCCCGGCGGACCCGCTCAACAGCCAACGTATGCATCTCAGCAAGGAGCCCAGCCCGTGCACAGCGACCTGTTCGACCCCTCGCATGCCGAGGTCAACGGCCTCGGTATCCAGAAGCAGGGCGGCAAGATGGTGAAGGTCGGCATGAACGGGGAGGTGATGGCGCGATCCGGGTCCATGGTGGCTTACCAGGGTGACCTGAAGTTCGAGGCGCTCGGCTCCGGCGGCATCGGCCGCGCCATCCGCCAGCATCTCACCGGTGAAGGCGTGCCGCTGATGAAGGTGACCGGCCGCGGCGACCTGTTCCTGGCCAACAGCGCCGCCGACGTGCACATCATCGACCTCGACGGCACCGACGGGCTCACCATCAACGGCGCCAACGTCCTCGCCTTCGACTCCACGCTGCGCTACGACATCGGCCGCGTCCAGGGCGCCGCGGGCTACGCCTCCAACGCGGGCCTGTTCAACTGCGTCTTCACCGGCCGCGGCCGCATCGCCATCACCACCCACGGCACCCCGGTCGTCCTCACCGTCGACCAGGCCACCTACGCCGACCCGAACGCCGCCGTAGCGTGGTCGTCGAGCCTGCAGACCGGCATCAAGCGCAACGACTCCTTCGGCCTCGGCCGCCTGATGGGCCGCAGCACCGGCGAAGCGAGCACCCTCGCGTTCTCCGGCCGCGGCTTCGTCATCGTCCAGCCCTCCGAACTTCCCCCGGGCGGCCTCATCGGCGGCACCGGCGGCGGCCAGCAAGCTGGCACCGGCGGCAGCATCTTCGGCTGACCCGAACAGGGAAAAGGCCGATACCCGCGCAGTCGCGGGTATCGGCCTTCTGTCCTTCCTGCTAGTTCGCGCGCTCCTTGCGGGCTTGGCGGCGGGCCTCACGCATGTCGTTGAGTTCCTGTTCCAGGCTCTCCGCGATGCGGAACTGGCCGGTGTCGTAGATGCTGGTCGGCTCGATCGCCTCGTAGCCGAAATTGGCTTCGGCGAAAGCCTTTTCGACCCGGGCCTCGATGTCGGAGATGGCGCTCTTGCGGGCGGCGGGAACCGAATCGGTGGCCGGCTCCGGCTTGGCCGGCTCCTTGGCGGGCTCCGGTGCCACCACGGGCGCGGGAGCTGACTTCTTGGCGGTGGCCTTGTCCGCGGAAGACGGCTTGCCGATGCCGAAGCGCTTGCGCTTCTCCGGCGAGCGGCCGTTGCCGTTGGCAACCGGCTCGGTGGGGGTCCAGGCGGGTTCGCGGGTGATCGGCGTGGTGGCGGCCGTTTCGGTGGCAGCGATCGCCTCGGCACGAGCCGCGCCCGTCATCGGCGGGGTGTAGGTGAGGCGGATACCCTCGGTGGCCTGGCGGCCGAGGATGTTGTCGGCGGGGTCGGGCAGGTCCCTGACCTGGCTGGTCGCGCGGGTGATGGCCAAGCCGTACCGGGCACTGACCGCGTCGTGGATCAGTAGCGCGACACCGATCATCACCGGCGCGACCGCGTGCACGGCAACGTCGTACCAGCGCCCTTCTCGCACGTAGGGGTACGTGTTGAGGGTGACGGTGAGCCCCAGCAGCGCGAGCTCGGCGAGCGCGACCTGGCGGCGGTTGTCGATCACGCCCCACTCGGCGACCTTGTTCGTGCCGACCATGATGATGATCAGACACACGCTGATCATCGCTTCGAGCAGATAGCTGAACCAGAACAGCGGATCGCTCGGCCCACCGGGCGCGATGTTCTGCTGCACGTTCACCGCGGACCACAGCATGCCCGCGCCGACTACGCCGGCCAGTGCCTTCAGCGACCACGACCGGTGCCGGTACAGCGAAGCGAGCTTCGCGTGCGGGCTCGATTCGCGACGCTGGGACGCCATCGCCTTCCTGGCGAGCAGCAGATCTCGCATGTCGGCCTTCTCGATCGCTTCGGTGGTCTGTCGGCTGCGGTCCGATGCGGACGCCATCGCCTGGGTGTGCTTCCAACGCTGTTCGCGATCCTGTTCACGGATGCGTTCGGCGAGTTCGCGTTCGGCGCGCAGCTCATCTTCGGAGAGCGCGTCGGTGAGGGCCGGATCGAATTGGTAAGCGAGACGCCCGCGGGCACGTTCGACTCGCTGGGCGAGCTGGCTGACGTCGTCCTCGAGACCGGATTCGATCGTCATGCCAGACCACCGCCCCGGGCGCGCGAAGGCAGGCAGGTGACCACAGGTGTGAACGGCACGGACCATTCTTACAGCATGTCTGGAAACTCCGATAGTTTTCAGGCACCGCCCTTCTCGGGCGTCGTCGGGCTGACAGTATTTGCTGTCGCCGCTACTGCCGACGGGGTGGAGGTCGCCCGCTTCGATACCGCTCCTGAACCGTTGGCCGCTGGGCTGAGTCAGGAACGACACCTGGCGCAGTCGTTGTCTCGCAAAACGGTGCTCTGCCTGTGGAACGATCAGTGCGGCCCTGGCGTTGGCGGATCGAGTGTTCCTCTGCGAGTGTGGGTTCAGCGCAGATCGTGACCACAACGCGGCGCGGTCGATCCCGACCCAACCCTGGCAATCACTGTCTTCGCGCGGCTCATGACGGTGCGCCGGATGCAGATCGGACGATTCGGTAGTCAGGCTGACCCGGGCAGAGTCACTGACCGCGCTGTGTCGTGGTCACCGACCCGGACAGACGCCCGCCCGGTTTTCGCCTGGATGCTGCGGAGCCGAAACGACGGGACAGTTTTGCCCTTACTCTCGAAACGGGGAAACCCCGATCCGCTTACATTGCGGACCGCGTTCGACAGTCGTGTGGCGGCTCATCATCAGCGAGTGTGACACAGGCCACCGACACCACACTGAACGCACAGCCACAGGACAGTTCCAGGTGTGCGCTCAGAGCGGACATCTCGAGGTGACGTGCGTTGATTTCGCGAACACTTGTCGGAGCTCCGTGTCATGCTGTGCGCCACCACTGGGGAGTGGGTGGACTGACTCGAAGGGGACGAGCATGTCTACGGAGGGAACGGTGTTGTCGCCCGCGCCGCATTGCGAGCCGCGGTTGGAGGGTGGGGAAGAGGTGCCGCGTTCTGGCGCCGTGAATACCGCTGTGCCCCACCGGGTTACTGGGTCCGGTCGACCGAGGGCCGCGGGCGGAACGCCGGCGAGTATCCGCAGGGCGGTACGCGCCTCCTGCACGCAGGCAGCGCCGACCGGCGAATCTGTCGCGACCGCAAAGCGATTCGCCGAACAGGTGCTCCGGCTGCTCTTGGAGGTGGTCGATCGGCGCAGATCGTCGACTCACCTGCGCGCTCACACAGACGCGCGAGTACTCGCCGCCATCAACACCATGCTCGCGCAGGACTTGGTCCCCGGCCGGGGCTTGGGCAGCGCCACCCTGACCCGCGTGAAACTGACCGCGACACAAGAGGGTGCCGCCGAAGTCTTCGCTTCGTATCAGCGTGGGCCGCGAACTCTCGCTATCGCCGGCCGCATCGAGTCGACCAAGGACAGCTGGCGCTTGGTCGCGGTGCGGATGTTCTGATCGCCACCGACGGTCGAAGCGTGGATGCCGAAGTCGATTTCGACGAGCTCCTGAGCGAGGTCCGTCGACTGCCTCAACGCAGCGCGGTGACTCCCGAGAAGTCATGGGGTGCACGGTGATTGCGATCGGAAAGGCTGCCGAGAGCGTGGTCGGGGTGAAGGCCGAAGTATTGCCTGCGGGTCCTGCTCGTCCAGGCCAGCGCCGCCGCTGCGGCGATGCGGTGGAAGTGGACGGTGTAGCCGTGTTCGTAGATGCGCAGCAGGGCGTAGCCCCCGGGGTACTCCTTCACGGCAGCTACCTCCAGGTATTCGACGCGGCCGGAATCGGGGCGGCTGCGGCGATTCCGGTGGGTGTGGCCGCTGTGGTGCAGGAATACGCCAGGGGCCGTTCGGTAGCAGGCTTGCAGTGCGGCCACGCTCGCACGATCGAGAACGAAACCGGGGCCGCCGGGGTTGCTCAGTGCCGCATAGCGGGTCGCGGGGTGGTGGCCGAAGATCAGCGTCGGGCGGTCGGGGTCGGCGGCGAGTGTCGCGCGGAGCTCGGCGAGTTGGCCGGCGCCGATCGTGCCGCCGGAACCACGCCTGCGCGTGGTGTCGAGACCGATCAGACGCAAGCCACCCAGCTCATGGCAGGCGAGTTGCCCGAACGGCTGAAACACCTGGCCCCAGTGATCATTCGCGCCGCGCGGAACGTCGTGATTGCCACGGCAGACGAAGTGGTCGCTGCCCGCCCTGCCCCAGGCGTCCAGACGCGCCGCGATGCCCGCGCACTGTTCAGCGGTGCCACAATCGGTGAGATCGCCCGCGACCACCAGATGATCGGCCGCGCGCTCGGGTCGGCGGATGTCGTGCAGCAGTGCCTCGGTCATCACCTGCGGGTAGTGGCCGTCGTCGTGGCGCAGACCCGGCGGCAGCCCGGCGACGATCAAGCCGCTGCGGTCCTCGCCCCAGTGCAGGTCGTTGGCGAGGGCGATCGTGCGCAGCAGTCGCCCCGGCGGTGGCGGCGCGGTGAGGAAAACGCCCGCGACCTCCGGAGTTCCAGGGCGTCGAGTCACCCAGGTACGGCCGGGAACAGCGGTTTCGCCGTCGGAGCAGGCCCGGAAGCGATATCGGCGGCCCGGCTCGAGACCGCGCACTTGCGCGTAGTGGTGCGCGGTGCGACGGCCGTCGAGGTAGCGGGTCACCGGTGTGGCCGAGCTGTCGGCGGGCGCGAGCAATACTTCGGTGTCGGCCGCGGCCGGGCGAAGCTGTCCCGCGCGATCACGTCGATGGGTCGACCACGTGAGGATCGCCGTGTCGTGAGTGACCGTGACGACCTCGAGATCGGTGACGACGAGCCGATCACGCACGCCGCTCCACGAATACGGCCGCGCCATCGGCGCACGCACGGTGGCCGCCGCCGCCCCCGAGGCGGCGTTGACCAACCATGCGGTGTGCAGTCGCGGATCGAGCATGCCGGGCTCCGTTCGCCGTCTCTCGCTGACGGTACGGCGCCCGGCTGAACACCCGTGGGCGGTGATGTGGACGTTGATCGCCCAGGTAGCGACCGGAAAGCGATGACGCCGCCGCTAGTCGTCGCGCGGCATCTTCCGCAGCTGCTGTGTCCCATCGCTGTGCGGTGGGTCGCCGTCGAGTCCGTCGGGTAGCCGCCGCGCCCCACTGGCTACCTCGGCGATGAGATCGTCGTAACCACAAGCCAATTCGTGCAGGCGCAGTTGCGCGGCACGCAGTTGGGCTTCGGCCCCGCAGGCCAGCGCGCGGTAGGTGAGCGCGGCGAAATGGGCCATGCGGTCCACGACGGCGCCGATGCTCTCGGTGTGCATGGGTGCGGAGGTCGCCGGAGTGGGTGAGCGGATCACCACCCAGCGGTCGATCTCGCAGACCAGACGCGCACGCGCCCAGTCGATCTCGCTGGTATCGCCGGGAATCTGCTGTTCGCGGCGTTCGTGCAGCGTGGCCAGCTCGTGCGCGGCGGAGAGGACGGGATCACTCGCACCGGCGACCCCGCAGACCGCCTGCATCATCTGTGCTCGGTCCGGCAGTACCGGTTCCGGTCCGGGTCGTCCCGTCGAACCGCTGCCGTCCGTGTCCACTGTTGCCGCACCGTCCCCGTCGTCGGTTTTGTACCGCTTGTCGAAGGACATTCGTCTCGGCGGGGACGACGGATAGGTCACGAAATGACCCCCCAACAGCGAAAACCGGCCGCGAACAAGAGTTCACGGCCGGTCGCGATCACCGATCGAGCTGGAGTATCACAGGCTCCGGGCGATGATTTCCTTCATGATCTCGTTGGTGCCCGCGTAGATCAGCTGGACGCGGTTGTCGACCCACATGCGGGCGATCGGGTACTCGTTCATGTACCCGTAGCCGCCGAACAGCTGCAGACAGGTGTCGGCGATCTGCATCGCCTTGTCGGTGGTCCACCACTTCGCCATGGCGACGGTGGGGATGTCGAGTTCGCCGCGGAGGTGCTTCTCGACGCAGTTGTCGATGAACACGCGCGCGATGCGGGCCTCGGTGGCGACCTCGGCCAGCTTGAACTTGGTGTTCTGGAAACCGAACACCGGACGGCCGAACGCCTCGCGCTCCTTGGTGTAGCGCAGCGTGTGGTCGAGGGCGACCTCCATGCCCGCGACCGCGCCCATCGAGACGATCAAGCGCTCCTGGGGCAGCTGCTGCATCAGCTGGATGAAGCCCTGACCCTCCTGGGTACCGAGCAGGTTGGTCACCGGGACGCGCACGTCCTCGAAGAACAGCTCGGAGGTGTCCTGGCCCTTCTGGCCGATCTTGTCGAGCACACGACCGCGACGGAACCCTTCGCGATCGGCCTCGACCAGGACCAGCGAGACGCCGGAGGCGCCCTGGGTGGGGTCGGTCTTGGCGACCAGGATGATCAGGTCGGCCTGTGCGCCGTTGGTGATGAAGGTCTTGGAGCCGTTGATGACGTACTCGTCGCCGTCACGGATCGCCTTGGCCTTGACGGCCTGCAGGTCGGAGCCGGTGCCGGGCTCGGTCATCGCGATGGCGCCGACGACCTCGCCGCTGGCCATCTTGGGCAGCCAGTGCTTCTTCTGCTCCTCGGTGCCGTAGGCGAGGAGGTAGTGGGCCACGATGCCGTTGTGCAGGCTGATTCCCCACGAGGTGTCGACCGCGCGGGCCTGCTCCTCCATGAGCACGGCCTCGTGCGCGAAGGTGCCGCCACCGCCGCCGTACTCCTCGGGGATCGAGATGCACAGCAGGCCGACTTCGCCCGCCTTGTTCCACAGGTCGCGGTCGACGTGGTGCTGCTCGCGGTACTTGTCGATGTTGGGGACAAGTTCCTTGGCCATGAACGCACGGGTCATGTCACGCAGGGCGTCCAGGTCCTCGTTCATCCAGCTGGACCGATTGGCGGCCATCGAGTCTCCTTGTTCGGCTCGGCACAGCACCGGCCCAGGCGTGACCGGTGGTTACGGACACCAGTGTGCCGCAGTATTGGCGTCGTGACAATAGTGCTGCCGAAATAGGCTCTCACCAGCGCATCATCGGTAAAGGTGAGAACGGATGGATGAGCGCGCGCCGGACTGTCAGCTCCACCAGCTCGAGATGGAAGCCGCTGTCCGGGTACCGCCGCATCAGTGCGGAGTAGGCCGCGTAAGGCAGTCCGTAGCGGCGCGCGCCGAACGTCACGTCGATCAGATCGGCCCGCCGGAACAGCTCCACCGGATCGGTCGCGGCGCCCGCCGGGCGCACACGATGGTGGTCGCGGATCATCTCGGCGACGAGCTCGGCGATGTCCTCCCGGTCGTGCGTGATCAGCCAGTCGCCCGCCAGCGCGCACGACGGTTCGAGATAGTCGAAGGTGCATGCCGCCCAGATGCCGAGATCATGGAAGGTCGCCGCGGTGCGGAACTCCTCCCGCGAACTCGGCGGCGGCCCCGGCTCGCCGCTGCGGGCGAACAGGAGATCGGCTGAGCGCAATACCCGCAGCACATGATGGAAATAGGCCTTGCGGTCGGCGCCGAGCCGGGCGGTCCACGGTTCGAGTCGTTCGGCGATCGCCTGGTCGAGTTCGCTTGTGTGCTCGGTCAATTCGTCACTCCGAAGTAGATCTCACGGGCGTGTGCGAACCCCCCGGCACCCCCGAACCAACCCTAGGTGTCCACGATGGGCGCCGCTCGGCGAAACGGAGTTTCTCTCGAACAGCCCGGGCTTTGCGGATCGGGTGTCGGTCAACCTTCATGCCAACGTCGGCATGAAGCGACAACGCGCGATAGGAGCAGCCTCTGAGAACCTGGCCGGATTCCGGACATCCGCTCAGAACAGCGTCATCGGCTCGTCGGACTCGGGTGTCGGCTGGGCGGGCAGGTCGGGGACGATCGCGCGGACCTCATCGTGGAAACGGCGTGCCAGGCCACGGGCCGCGGCATTGTCGGGCGTGTGCACGAAGACCGTCGGCGAGCGACCTTCGCGCAGCCAACCCGCGACCGTCTCCACCCACGGCTGCCAGCCCGCGACGGTGCGGTCGGTGTCGGCGCGCCCGTGGTAGCGCACGATCGGGTACTCGGTGAGCGCCCGCATCCGGCGCGGAACGCGAGGCTTCTTCGCCCGTGCCTCGAATTCGGAGGGGTCACCCGGTGGCCCGTCGAACAGGACCGTCGTGTCGAACGGCACCCATTCGGCCCCGATCCGCCCGAGCACCCGTTCCAGCTGCACCGCGGCCCGCTCGTCGTCGAAGAACGCTGGATGACGCACTTCCACCGCGCAGCGCAGTCCACCGGGCAACTCGCGCTGGAAGCGCGCGAGGGCGCCGAGATCGGTCGGGCCGAACGAGGCGGGCAACTGGATCCACAACGCGTGCACCCGCGGCCCGAGCGGTGCCATCACGTCGAGGAACGCCCCGAGTTCGGCGCCCGCGTCGATTAGCCGGCGCTCGTGCGTCACCGCCCTCGGCGGCTTGAGCACGAACCGGAAATCGGGCGCGGTCTGTCGGGCCCATGACTCGACGGTGGACGCGGACGGCGTCGCGTAGAACGTGGTGTTGCCCTCGACCGCACCGCAGTGCCCGGCGTAGGCACGCAGGCGCTCCCCCGGCGCGGGCAACCGCTGCTGCCACTGCGGATGCGTCCACATCGCACACCCCATCCGCAGCTCACGCACAGGCCGACGGTAATACAGCGACCGGCCGCCCCTAAAATGAGACCGGTTGCCACCAGTTCGCCCTGTGCGCGGGCGGCGGGAGTAGCGGTGTCCGGCCGAGCAGATCGGCGACCGTACGACCGCCACATCCATGAATTCCGGTGCGCGCACAACGGAAAGGGCCTGTGATGGCGATTCTCACCACCGAGCGGCCCAGTGCTGTCTCCGTCACCCGCGCCTGGCTGGGCGTGTCCGCCGCCATGGTGGCGATCGCGTGGGGCGGCAACGAGTTCACGCCGCTGCTGGTGATGTACAAAGCCCACGGTCTTGCGCTGACCGCGGTCGACCTGCTGCTGTTCTACTACGTCCTCGGCATCGTGCCCGCCCTGCTCATCGGCGGCCCACTGTCCGACCGGTTCGGCCGCCGCCCCTTGATGCTGCCCGCCCCACTGATCGCCGCGGCCGGTTCGCTGTTGCTCGCGGTGGGCGCGGCCTCGGTGCCGATGCTGGCGGCCGGGCGGATGCTGTGCGGTGTCGCGCTCGGACTGGCGATGGCGGTCGGCGGCAGCTGGCTCAAGGAACTGTCGCAACCTCCGTTCGCCGCCGCTGCCACAGGCAAGGGGGCCCGGCGATCCGCGATGAGCCTGACCGCCGGGTTCGCCCTCGGCGCGGGTGTGGCGGGCACCCTCGCGCAGTGGGGTCCGCTGCCCGATTCGACCGCCTATCTCGTCAACGCGGCGCTCTGCGTCGCGACCGCGTTCTGGGTGGCTCGAACACCGGAAACCGTGACCCGCCGAGCGAATCCGGGCAGGCTGCGCGACGACTTGAAGATCCCCGCCGCCGGGCACCGGCGATTCCTGCGGGTGGCGGTGCCGATCGCCCTGTGGCTGTTCACCGCCAACGCCACCGCCTACGCGGTCCTGCCGACGCTGATGCTGCCGCGCGTGCAGCAGGCCCCGATCGCCTTCTCCGCCCTGGTCACCATGGTGACGCTCGGCTGCGGATTCACCATCCAATCGGTGGCGCGACGCATCGACCGTCCCGGCACCGCGCGCGCGGCGGTGGTCGCGCTCGTGCTGCTCACCACCGGCATGGTTCTGGCGGCGTGGACGGCGGCCACTTTGAGCATCTGGGTGACGCTGCTGACCGCCGTGGTGCTCGGCAGCGGCTACGGCATCGGCCTCGTCGCAGGGCTGCAGCAGATCGAACGTCTCGCGGGCCCCGGCGACCTCGCGGGCTTGAACGCGGTCTTCTACTCGGTGAGCTACCTCGGCTTCGGCGTGCCCGCGGTCCTGTCGTCCCTGCACAGCGGCCTCGGTTTCGGCTACCCCGCCATGTATCTGGTCACCGCCGCGATCGCCGCCGGTTGCCTCGCGCTCGTCGCCGCGAACTACCGCGAACGGATCTGAGCGCAACTCTGTCCCGCTGAAACCGTGGCCAGCACATCGGCCGACCCGACGATCCGCGATCGCGGCACATTACGGTGGATCGAGTGAGCACCGACCCCGTCGAAACCCTTCTCCGCTGGCAGGATTCCGGCGCGGTCTGGCGGGTCGTCAGCCGCCGACCCGACTCCGTGACCATCGCCCTCTACGAGTGCACCGGCGGGCAGGAAGCAGACCGCTTCACCTCCACCGATCCCGCGCTCCTGCGGTTTCTCGGCGAACGCGCCACCAGCGAGGACTGACCCGCCCGCGGTGAACGGGGTTACGCTGGTTGGCGCTATCGCTTCACGCCCGTCGGCCCACACGGCCGGATCGCCAAGTGAGGAGAGACCATGTCGGCCCCTACCGGACTACCCGCTGGAACCTGGGTCATCGACCCCGCGCATTCCACGCTCCAGTTCTCCGTGCGCCATCTGATGGTGAGCAAAGTGCGCGGCCGATTCACCGATTTCGCGGGCACGCTCGTGGTTCATCCCGACGGCTCCGCCGATGCCGATGTCGAGATGAAGGTGGCTTCGGTCACCACCGACAACGCGCAACGAGACGGGCACTTGGCCAGCGCCGACTTCTTCGACGTCGCCAACCACCCGATCGCCACCTTCAAGGCCACCGGTTTCACGGCGCGCAGCACCGAGTTCTCCGTCACCGGCGACTTCACCATCCGCGGCAACACCCACCCGGTGACCCTCGAGGTCGAATTCCTCGGCACCGGCCCCGGGATGGCCGATGCCCCGGTCGCCGGTTTCTCCGCGACCGCCACCATCAACCGCCGCGATTTCGGCCTCACCACCGACATCCCGATGGCCGACGGCGGCGCCGTGATCGGCGACAAGATCAACCTCTCGCTCGACGTCGAGGTCGGCCTGCAGAGCTGAGCGGCACCGAGCACAGGAGGGGCGCATGTCAGGACGACGTTTCCGAGCCGGCCTAGCCGCCGGGTTCCTGGTGCTGGTCGCGGCCTGCGGCGGCTCACCCACCGAATCCGGGACCGAATCCGCCGCCCCACCTGCCCCGGCGATCTCGGTCGCGCCGGAAGACGGCGC
>NZ_JBSGVG010000022.1:0-119800 GCF_053608345.1 Nocardia sp. NPDC055050 | reverse complement strand
GAAACTCCGGGGCCTTCTTCGTAGTAGCGGGAACAGGATTTGAACCTGCGACCTCTGGGTTATGAGCCCAGCGAGCTACCGAGCTGCTCCATCCCGCGTTGCAAATACCACTTTACACGGGGTGGGGTGGAAGGCGAAATCGCTGGCCTGATCAGCCGAAATGGATGCCTTGCGCGAGCGGGAGTTCGGTGGAGTAGTTGACGGTGTTGGTGGCCCGGCGCATGTAGGCCTTCCAGGAGTCGGAGCCCGATTCCCGGCCGCCGCCGGTGTTCTTCTCCCCGCCGAACGCGCCGCCGATCTCCGCGCCCGATGTTCCGATGTTGACATTGGCGATGCCGCAGTCGGAACCGGCGAGGAACTGTTCGGCCTCGCGCTGGTCGAGGGTGAAGATCGACGAGGAAAGTCCCTGGGTCACACCGTTGTTCAAGGCGATGGCTTCGTCGAGTTCGTCGTAGGTCAGCACGTACAGAATCGGCGCGAAGGTTTCCTCGCGCACGAGTTCGGTCTGCGCGGGCATGCGGATGATGGCGGGCCGCACGTAGTAGGCGTCGGGTCCGAGCGTCTCGACGCGCTCACCGCCGCAGATGATGTCGCCGCCCTCGGCCACCGACCCGACCAGCGCCTTCTGCATCCCGGCGAAGGCGCGCTCGTTGATCAGCGGCCCGACCAGGATGCCGTCGTCGAGTGGATTGCCCACGGGCAGTTGGCCGTATGCCGCGGCGAGCCGTTCGACCAGCTGGTCGGCGATCGAACGATGCGCGATCAACCGCCGCAGACTCGTACACCGCTGGCCCGCTGTCCCCGCCGCGGAGAAGACGATGCCACGCACCGCCAGTTCCAGATCGGCACTCGGCGCGACGATCGCGGCGTTGTTTCCACCCAGCTCGAGCAGGCATCGACCGAAACGCCCGGCCACCCGTGGGGCGACGGTGGCGCCCATCCGCACCGAGCCCGTCGCGCTCACCAGGGCGACCCGGCCATCGTCGACCAACGCCGAGCCGACGGTCGCGTCCCCTTGGATCAGCTGGTGCACTGCGGGATCCGCGCCTACATCCACCGCCGCGCGACGCAGCAGCGTGTGGCAGGCCAGCGCCGTCAATGGTGTGGTCTCCGACGGCTTCCAGACCACCGTGTCGCCGCACACCAGGGCGATCGCGGTATTCCAAGCCCACACCGCGACAGGGAAATTGAACGCCGAGATCACCCCGACTACGCCGAGTGGATGCCATGTCTCCATGAGGCGATGGCCGGGACGTTCGGAAGGCATAGTGGCGCCGTAGAGTTGGCGCGAGAGCCCGATCGCGAACTCGCAGACGTCGATCATCTCCTGCACTTCGCCCAGTGCCTCGGGGCCGATCTTGCCCGCCTCCAGGGTCACCAGCTCCGCCAGTTCGTCCTGGTGGGCCACCAGCAACTGGGCCAGCCTGCGCACCAGGCCCGCTCGCACCGGCGCGGGGACCGTGCGCCAGGCCTCGAACGCGGTTGCGGCGCGGCCGATCGCGGCGTCCACGTCGGCGGGGGCGTCGACGGCCAGCGGCAACAGGACACCGCCGGAGATCGGCGTGCGCGCCAGCAGCGGGCCGGGCTCCGGCACCGCGGCGCCGAGGCCGTGCAGGAGCGCCCTGGCTCGCAGCGAGAGCTGCTCGGAGAAGTTCACGGTCTGCGTCATCGGTACTCTGCTCACCTTCTGCTGTTTGGTACGACTCACGGAAAAGTTCGGGAGAATTCGGTGGGGAACGGAAAGAAGTTTTCCCCGCGCGAGCCCCACGCTGCGTTAGCCTTCGCTGATGGCGGATACACCGGCTCGACCCCAGCTCGATGACATCGATCGACTATTGATCAAAGAACTGATGGCAGACGGCCGCGCCACATTGTCGAATCTGGCGGAGAAGGCCAGTCTCTCGGTCTCCGCGGTGCAATCGCGGGTGCGCAGGCTCGAAGCGCGCGGCGTGATCCGCGGATACGCGGCGCAGGTGGACCCCGAAGCGCTCGGGCACTTGTTGTCGGCGTTCGTCGCGATCACTCCTCTCGACCCGTCCCAGCCCGATGACGCGCCCGCCTTGCTGCAGCACATCCCCGGCATCGAGGGGTGCCACTCGGTAGCGGGCGAGGAGAGCTACGTCCTGCTGGTTCGGGTGGCCTCGCCTCGGCATCTGGAACATCTGCTGCAGGAGATCAGGGCCACGGCCAATGTGCACACCCGCAGCACGATCATCCTGCAGACATTCTATGACAGGTAGTGATCTTCCGTAATTTGATTCGTGATTCCGTAGAACTTCCGTAAATATTTGCGTATCGTCGGTTTCATGACCATCGAACTGGAGCGCCCTGGCGCGGCGGTCATCCCCGCCGACCGGGTCCACGAAATCCTGTCCTCGCACATCCTCGCGGACGGTTTCGAGCTTGTGCTCGACCTACACGAATCGCGCGGTCGCACGCTCGTCGACGAACGTGACGGCACCAGCTATCTCGACATGTTCGGCTTCTTCGCCTCCAACGCGCTGGGAATGAACCATCCCGCGCTGGCCGGCGACGAGAGCTTTCTCGCCGAGCTGGCCAACGCCGCACTGAACAAGCCGAGCAACTCCGATATCTATACCGTCGAGATGGCCCGCTTCGTCGACACCTTCGCCCGCGTGCTCGGTGATCCGCGCCTGCCGCACCTGTTCTTCGTCGACGGTGGCGCGCTCGCGGTGGAGAACGCGCTGAAAGTCGCTTTCGACTGGAAGAGCAGGCTCAACGAATCGCACGGTCGCGCAACGGAACTCGGTACCAAGGTGCTGCACCTGACCGGCGCCTTCCACGGGCGCAGCGGTTATACGTTGTCGCTCACCAACACCGACCCGGTCAAGACCGCGCGATTCCCGAAATTCGATTGGCCGCGCATCGACACACCGCACACTTTCGCGGGCCCCGACATCGCCGCCCTCGAAACGCGGGCGCTGGCCCAGGCCGAACAGGCCTTCGCCGACAACCCGCACGACATCGCCTGCTTCATCGCCGAACCGATCCAGGGCGAAGGCGGTGACCGTCATCTGCGGCCGGAATTCCTCGCCGCCATGCAGCGGCTGTGCCACGCCAACGACGCGCTGTTCATCCTCGACGAGGTGCAGACCGGCGTCGGCCTGACCGGAACCACCTGGGCCTTCCAGCAATTGGATGTCGCGCCCGATGTGGTGGCCTTCGGCAAGAAGACCCAGATCTGCGGAATCATGGCGGGCGGCCGGGTCGACGAGGTGGTCGACAATGTCTTCCGGGTGAGCTCACGGCTCAACTCCACCTGGGGCGGCAACCTCACCGACATGGTGCGCACCCGGCGCATTCTCGAAGTGCTGGAACGGGATCGGCTGATCGAGGGCGTGGCACCGCTCGGCGCGTTCCTGCTCGACCGGCTCGGCAAGCTGGCCGCCGCGCACCCGGACGTGGTCAGCGAGGCGCGTGGGCGTGGGCTGATGTGCGCGGTGACGCTGGCGACGCCGCAGCTGCGTGATCGGGTGGTCACGGAACTGCGCGAACGTGAGCATGTGCTGCTGCTCGGCACGGGGGAGCGCGGCATCCGCTTCCGTCCGCCGTTGACGGTCACCGAGGACGAGCTGAGTCAGGCCGTCGACGCGCTGGACGCGGTACTCACGCGAGAACACGGGTAACTCGTCGGGCACCGGCTGACTTGACCGACACCTCACCGCCAGCCGCGTAACCGAGCCTCCCCGCGCCTCAATCCGGCCGAGATACGCGGGGAGGCGGAACAGTCAGTCCGAGTGCGCCCGCGACGAAACGGTGGATCGAGGCCAGACCGGCGGCCAGTGCCTCGTCCTCGCCGGGACGAGCCCAGCCGGTGACCGCCGCGGTGGCGTCGGGGCCGGGCGTCACGCCGATCTCGGCGACCATCTCGGCCGTCGTCGGAACGCAGACCGCCCAGGAGAAGTGCGATTCGTCCGCCCACTGCGCCGACCGGGTGGCCACGTAGCCGGGATCGGTGATGCCGCCGTCGGCCAGCGCGGGTCGGTCGTCGATGCGCTCGTCGGCGCGCAGCGCGCGCAGATACCAGGACCCTGCGTTGATCTCGATCGGTTCCACGCGAGCAGCCTAGTGTTCGACCGCTGGGCCACGGCCGCCGACCGCTGCCGAAGCCGCACGCGGGCGGCGGCTCCGGGCACGGGCCCAGGTGTCGTCGGCCGAGCCGGAATCAGGCTGTGCGGAGGGTGCCGCCACCGAGCAGGGAGTGAACCGCGGTGCGGCCGATGTCGAGCGCGCGGGTGAGCAAGTCGGTGTCGCGGGCCGCGCTGTCGATGGCGGGGGAACCGGCGGGTGGGTGGACCTGGAGGACATGATCGCCGAGGCCGTCGAGGTAGCTGTCCTCCATCGCCTGCTGCCCCGGCCGCTTGCTCCACGCCCGGAACGCACCGGGCGCGATGGCACGCATATAGCCGCCGCCGACCACCCGGTGCAGCAGGGGCGCGGGCGGGCGGACTTCATCGGTCCGGCGGGTGCGCAGGACCAGGGCGTGGGTGGTGCCCGCGGCCACGGCGGTGCGGATCGGGACGGTTTCGGTGAGGCCGCCGTCGAAGTAGCTGCCACCCGCGAGGGCGACCGGTGGTCCAGCCAGCAGCGGAAGGCCCGCAGAGGCCCGCAGCGCCGTCATGAGGCTCTGTTTGTCGGTGATGTAGGGCCCGAGGTCCACCGACTGCCCGGTGCGGATATCGGTCGCGATGGGATGGAAGGTGGTGGGGTTGGCCAGAATCGCGGGGAAGTCCATCGGTTCGATGCCGTCGTACACGCGATGCACGAGATAGTGCAGATCGAACACGGGGCGACCGCGGAAGATGCGTACCGGATCGACCACGCGGCGCATGATCGCCGGATCGGTCCACGACCGCATCCCCGTCGCCGCGCGCCCGCACAGCAACCAGGCGCCGTTGATCGCCCCGGCCGACGTGCCGTACACGGCGTCGAACACCTTCGCCAGACCCAGCTCCTCGAGCGCCTGCACCATGCCGCTGGAATACACACCGCGGCTGCCACCGCCCTCGATCACCAGCGCGAGACGATTGCCGTCAGTACGGCTACCGGTTTCCCGGCGAGCTTCGATGACCTCGGCCACCGTGGCCGAACCCGGCGTCGAGAGCGGGTCCAGATCGGTGTGCGCAGTACTGGTCACCCGACCCACGATACGACAGAAGCAGGCCACCCAGCCGGGCGAGACGCATGATCTTCCGCGCCCGTTCACCGATCCGTCTCCGCGGTGCCGGACACGAATCCGTCAGCGCGGTTCCTCGCGGCCGCTCGGCGAACGACAACGGGCGCCGGTCCGTGGAGACCGACGCCCGTTGTGGACAGCTAGCTGTTGTCTACTTGATCTCCGCCAGGACCGTGCCCTGGGTGATCGCCGCACCCGCCGCGACGGCGAGCCCGGTGACGACACCGGCCTTGTGCGCGTTGACCGGGTTCTCCATCTTCATGGCCTCGAGCACCACGATCAGGTCACCCGCCTCGACGGTCTGGCCCTCTTCGACCGCGACCTTCACGACGGTGCCCTGCATCGGCGCGGTCACCGCGTCACCCGACGCGGCACCGGCACCGGCGCCGCCACGCTTGCGCGCCTTCGGCTTCTTGCGCACCACACCGTTGCCCGCCGAACCGGCCGCACCGCCACCGAGGCTGAACTGACCGGGCAGCGACACCTCGACGCGACGTCCGCCGACCTCGACGACAACCTTCTGCCGGGGCAGATCGTCGTCGTCATCGTCGGACACGCCACCGGCGGTGTACGGCTCGACGGTGTTCTTCCACTCGTTCTCGATCCACTTGGTGTAGATGTCGAACTTCTCGCCGTCGCCGATGAAGGCCGGATCCTCGATGACCGCGCGGTGGAACGGGATCACCGTCGCCAGACCCTCGACCTCGAACTCGGCCAGCGCGCGGCGGGCACGCTGCAGCGCCTGCTCACGGTTCTCGCCGGTGACGATCAGCTTGGCCAGCATCGAGTCGAACTGACCGCCGATGACGCTGCCCTGGACCACACCGGAGTCGACGCGCACACCGGGGCCGGTGGGCTCGCGGTAGACGTTCACCGGGCCGGGAGCGGGCAGGAAGCCGCGACCGGCGTCCTCGCCGTTGATCCGGAACTCGAACGAGTGGCCACGCGGGGTGGGGTCTTCCTTGATCGACAGTTCCTCGCCGTTGGCGATCGCGAACTGCTGACGCACCAGGTCGATGCCCGCGGTCTCCTCGGTGACCGGGTGCTCCACCTGCAGGCGGGTGTTCACCTCGAGGAACGACACGGTCTCGCCCTGCACCAGGTACTCCACGGTGCCCGCACCGTAGTAGCCCGCCTCGCGGCAGATGCGCTTGGCCGACTCGTGGATCGCGGCGCGCACCTTGTCGGACAGGAACGGCGCGGGCGCCTCCTCGACGAGCTTCTGGAACCGGCGCTGCAGCGAGCAGTCGCGGGTACCGGCGACGACCACGTTGCCGTGCTGGTCGGCGATGACCTGGGCTTCGACGTGGCGGGCCTTGTCGAGGTACTGCTCGACGAAGCATTCGCCGCGACCGAAGGCGGCGATGGCCTCACGGGTCGCCGACTCGAACAGCTCGGGGATCTCCTCGATGGTGTGGGCGACCTTCATGCCGCGGCCACCGCCACCGAACGCGGCCTTGATGGCCACCGGGACGCCGTATTCCTTGGCGAACGCGACGACCTCGTCGGCGTTCTTGACCGGGTCCTTGGTGCCCGCGGCCATCGGCGCCTTCGCCTTCTCGGCGATGTGGCGCGCGGTGACCTTGTCACCGAGGTCGCGGATGGACTGCGGCGACGGGCCGATCCAGATCAGCCCGGCGTCGATGACGGCCTGGGCGAAGTCGGCGTTCTCGGAGAGGAAACCGTAACCGGGGTGGATCGCGTCGGCGCCGGACTTGGCCGCGGCGTCGAGGATCTTGTCGAACACGAGGTACGACTCGGCAGAGGTCTGACCGCCGAGGGCGAACGCCTCGTCGGCGAGCTTCACGAAGGGAGCGTCGGCATCGGGCTCGGCGTACACCGCGACGCTGGTGATTCCCGCGTCCTTGGCAGCCCGGATCACGCGAACCGCGATCTCGCCGCGGTTAGCTACGAGTACCTTCGTGATCCGTGCGCTGGCATGGCTGGGCACTGAGCCTCCTGTGTGCAATCTTTGGTCGCGTCGGGGAACGGGTCGCCGGTTAGGCCCCGTGCCCGGTATCGACAACTTTCGTCTCGGGCGAGTGTAGGCAGTGTGCCAACCCTGCTCGAACTCGGCTAGCCCTACTGTCGAGTAGGTCGCAGGTCACACTACGCGGCGTCCAGTGATGTGAACATGTTTCAAATGATCCGATTCGCGACACCTGGTTCAGTGCCCGTGACGATCGGTACCCGCACCGAGTTGCCCCATTCGATCCACGATCCGTCGTAATTGCGCACCGACCTGCGGCCGAGCAGGAATGTCAGGACGAACCAGGTGTGGCTGGACCGCTCGCCCACCCCGCTGTAGACGACCAGGTCGTCGGCGGGAAGCGTGCCGTAGACCTCGTCCAGGTCGGCGCGGGAGCGGAAGCGGCCGTCGATCGTGGCGGCCTCGGTCCACGGGATGTTCACCGCCGTCGGCACGTGCCCGCCGCGCAGGGCGGCGTACTCCTGGTTGCGCGGTTTGTCCTCGAGCTCGCCGGAGTACTCCTGCGCCGAGCGCACATCGACGAGGGGTTCGCCGAGTCTGGCGAGTACGTCCTCACGGAACGCGCGGGCGGTCGTGTCGTCGCGCGTGACCTCGGGGTAGTCGCTGGGCGTGGGGTAGGGCTGGTCGAATGTGGTGTCGCGTTCCTCGGAGATCCAGGCGTCGCGGCCGCCGTCGAGCAGGCGCACGTCCTCGTGGCCGAACAGGGTGAAGATCCAGGCGGTGTGCGCGGCCTGGGCGTTGCCGCGGTCGCCGTAGATCACGATCGTGTCGTCGCGCTCGATACCCTTGGCGCGCATCAGCTCGGTGAAGCGCTTGCCGTCGACATAATCGCGGGTCACCGGGTCGCTCAGGTCGCCGCGCCAGTCGATCTTGACCGCGCCTGGGACATGGCCGATGTCATAGAGCAGGATGTCATCGTTGGACTCGATGATTCGTAAACCACGCACGCCGATGTTTGCGGACAGCCATTCTGTGGTTACCAATCGATGCGGGACTGCGTAGGAACCGAAGGCGGGGTGCGGATCCGGGGCGACGGGCACGGTGTGGTCCTTCACGCGAGTTGGGTGGGTGCGACCACTGTGTGGTCGCAGCCGATGGTAAGTGTGTGGTGGCACATCACGAATCGACACAATGGGCGAATAAAGCGCACGGATGTCCGATAAAGTCTCTGGAGAGGAGGGGTGAGCTATGTCCGATTCTTGGCCGCGACGGCGACTGCTCGCGATCCTACGTGGCGCCACCGAGCCCCTCGATGCCCAGGAACTGGCCCGCATCACCGGACAGCACGTCACCACCGTCCGATTCCACCTCGACGTCCTCACCCGCGAATCGCTGGTTCGCCAGTTCCAGCAACCGCCACGCGGCCGCGGCCGCCCGCGCATCGGCTATCGCGCGGTGCAGCGCTCGGTGGGATATCAGGAGCTCGCGCAGGTACTGGCAGACCATCTCGGCCCCGATCCGATCGCCCGTTCCGCCGCCGCCGTGGCCGCTGGTCGCGCCTGGGGTGCCCGGATGGACATCGGCACCCAGCCGGTGGAAACCCTCGCCGACGCCAGGGACATCACCATGTCGCTGATGTCGGAGCTCGGGTTCGCACCCGAGAAGGAACCCGCCGGTGAGACCTCCGAGCACGTCCAGATCAACCTGACGGCCTGCCCGCTGCGGGAACTGGCCCGCTCACACGCCGAAGTGGTGTGCGGCGTGCACATGGGGCTCATGCGGGAGGTGCTCGAACGCAACGGCGCCCGCGGCCGGGTGGACGTGCAGCTGCACCCCTTCGTCGAGCCCGAGCTGTGTACGGCCCGGCTCGATCTGACGATGACCGCGCCCGACCGCACCCCGGCCATGGAGCCGGGGGATGAGCACGTGATCGCGCCGTCAGTCCCGCGGATCCCGCCACAGTTGCGTGACACCGACACCGACGTCTTCGAGCAGCCGGCGCAACAGCGGTAGTCCGATCCCGATGACGCTGGACGGATCGCCTTCGATCCGGTCGACGAACCAGCCGCCCAGCCCGTCCAGGGTGAACGCCCCCGCGACCTTCAGCGGCTCGCCCGACGCGATATAGGTATCGAGCTCATCCGGCGTCGGCTTCGCGAAATGCACCGTGGTACTGCTGCATTCGGCCGACTCGGCGACGATTTCGCCGTCGCGCAGCCGCAGCACGCAGTGCCCGGTGATCAGATCGGCGCTGCGGCCCGCCATCGTGGCCCAGCGCTCGCGCGCCACCTCCGGGGTGTGCGGTTTGCCTTGGAGCTGCCCGTCGACGAGCAGCATCGAATCGCAGCCGACGACGACACAGTCGGCACCGAATTCGGGAATCGACGCGGCAACGTCGGCCGCCTTGGCACGAGCCAGGGCGACGACGACATCGTGCGAGGAGGTACCGGCGGGCAGAGCCGCCGACACCGCGTCCTCGTCTACGCCCGAGACCCGCACCACGGGATCGATGCCCGCGGTGCGCAGGATCCCGAGCCGGGCAGGCGACGCCGACGCCAGCACCAGCCTGGTCACCGCAGCAGCGGCTCCGGTGACCGCCGCACCAGCTTCGGTCACCTCAGCGCAGGTGCGACAGCATCGGGTACACGTACGGCGAGAACGGGTTCGTGCCCCGATGCATCATCGTCGATGTGCCCCATGCGTCGGCCGGTCCGTTCGATCCGCCGACGGGTGCGTCGGCCGTCGCCGCGCTCAGGACGGCGACCAGAGCCGCGATGTCCTGATCGGTGGGCGAGCCCTTGAGAATGCGGAACAGTGGTTCGCCCGCGGCGTCGACGGTGGCCTGCGCCACCGTGCCCGCCGGCAGGTCGACCTCTTCGACGAGTGGTTCGACGACGAGCTCGAGCTCGGCGACTGTCAGCACGTCTTCTTCTGCCACAGTTGTCACAGTGCCAGATCCTTCCTGCACTTACTTCGCTTCACAGCGCGGTTGACGCGATCATTCCCGGTGTGGCCGCGCCGATCAATAGTTGTCTTCCACAGCAAGTGTGCGCGGCCTATCCGGGATATCGCGTTTTCAGAGCGGAATGTTGCCGTGTTTCTTCGGCGGCATGGTCACCATTTTGCGCTCGAGGAGCCGCAGCGCCGACACGATCTGGCCACGGGTGTGTGAGGGCGGGATGACCGCGTCCACGTAGCCGCGCTCGGCGGCGACGTACGGGTTCACGAGAGTGTCCTCGTACTCGTTCTGCAGCTCGAGGCGCAGCGCATCGACGTCGTCGCCGTTCTTGGCGGCTTCGAGCAGCTGCTTGCGGTAGACGAATCCGACAGCGCCGGAGGCGCCCATCACGGCGATCTGGGCGGTGGGCCATGCCAGGTTCACATCGGCGCCCATGTGCTTGGAACCCATGACGTCGTAGGCGCCGCCGTAGGCCTTGCGAGTGATGATCGTGATCTTGCCCACAGTTGCCTCGCCGTAGGCGTAGAGCAGCTTCGCACCGCGGCGGATGATGCCGTTGTATTCCTGGCCCGTGCCGGGCAGGAAGCCGGGCACGTCCACCAGGGTGATGATCGGGATGTTGAAGGCGTCGCAGGTGCGCACGAAGCGCGCGGCCTTCTCCGAGGCGTCGATGTCGAGGCAGCCGGCGAACTGGGTCGGCTGGTTGGCGACGATGCCGACGCTGCGCCCGTCCACCCGGCCGAAGCCGCAGATGATGTTCATCGCGCGCTCGGCCTGGACCTCGAGGAACTCGTCGTCGTCGAGCAGCCGACGGATGACCTCGTGCATGTCGTAGGGCTGGTTCGGCGAGTCCGGGATGATCGTGTCGAGCTCGATGTCCTCGTCGGTGAGGGCATCCTCGATCGCACCGTTGATCGGGTCGGTCGGAGCGTGGCGCGGCGCCTCTGCGCGGTTGTTGCTCGGCAGGTAGCTCAGCAGGTCCTTGACGTAGTCGAGGGCATCCTGCTCACCGGAGGCCACGTAGTGGGCCACACCGGACTTCACCATGTGGGTGTGCGCGCCACCCAGGTCCTCCATCGAGACCTCTTCACCGGTGACGGTCTTGATCACGTCGGGCCCGGTGACGAACATCTGCGAGGTCTGATCGACCATCACCACGAAGTCGGTGAGCGCGGGGGAGTACACGTGACCACCGGCGGCGGCGCCCATGATCAGCGAGATCTGCGGGATCACGCCGGAGGCCTGCACGTTGCGGTGGAAGATCTCGCCGTAGAGCCCGAGGGAGACGACACCCTCCTGGATGCGTGCGCCCGCGCCCTCGTTGATGCCGACCAGCGGACGGCCGGTCTTGATCGCCAGGTCCATCACCTTGACGATCTTCTCGCCGTAGACCTCGCCGAGCGAGCCACCGAACACGGTGACGTCCTGCGAGAAGATGCACACGTCGCGGCCGTCGATGGTGCCGTAGCCGGTGACGACGCCGTCACCGAGCGGGCGGTTGTGCTCCAGGCCGAAATTCACGCTGCGGTGCTTGGCGAGGGCATCGAGTTCGACGAAGGAGCCTTCGTCGACCAGGGCGAGGATGCGCTCACGCGCGGTCATCTTGCCCTTGGCGTGCACCTTGTCGACCGCGGTCTCACCCATCGGGTGTTGCGCTTCTTCCAGCCGATTCCGCAGATCAGCCAGCTTCCCGGCGGTGGTGTGGATATCGGGGGCGCCCGCCGATTCCGATGCGGGCTGCTGCTGGACACTCGTCATGGGTTGCGAGTGTAACGAGTGACACCTCCGCGCACCACGGCAGTCTCGCTTACCGGCCAGTAGAGAAACCCCAGCTAGCTATGGTCATGACCGTTCACAGAGAACTCCAGTAACCTGCCGGGAATGAACAGGGCACCCATCGATGTACGGGGTCTGCGCAGCTCGCCGGGCCTGTCGTTCTACGACCGGATCGATGTAGTCGAATCGACCGGATCGACCAACGCCGACCTGGTTGCTCGCGCCGCCGACCCGTCCGCCGATCGTCAGGCTCTGCTCGCCGAGGAACAGGTGAGCGGTCGCGGCAGACATGCCCGCGCGTGGGTGAGTCCGCCCCGCGCGCAGATCTCGCTGTCGATCCTGGTGCGCCTGCCCGGCATCGACCCCGCCGCGCTCGGCTGGTTGCCGTTGCTCACCGGCATCGCGGTGGTCGACGCGCTGCGCGGCACCGCCGGTGTCGCACCGGAATTGAAGTGGCCCAACGATGTTCTGCTCGACGGCCGCAAACTCGCGGGCATCCTGGCCGAGGTCGCCGCGACCGGCATCGCGCCCGCGGTGGTGGTCGGCATCGGGATGAACGTCGACCTCGCCGAATCGGAACTGCCTGTCGCCCATGCGACTTCGCTGAGCTTGGCCGGTGCGACCGACGTCGACCGCACCGCGCTGGTCGCGGCGATCCTGGCGGAGTTCTCGCGCCGCTTCACCGCGTGGGAGCGGTCGGGCTGGGACACCGTCGATCTGGTGGCCGAATACCGTGAGCGATGCGCCACCATCGGCATGGAAGTGCGTGCCGAACTGCCCGGCGGGACGGTGCTCACCGGGGTGGCGAGCGATGTCGACGACACCGGGCGGCTGCTCATCGGTGAGCGGGCGGTATCGGCCGGCGACGTTTCCCACCTGCGCGGACAGTACTGACGACGGGCCCGGAGCCGGGCCCGTCGCCGAGACGGATCAGTGTGCGGCCGCACCCGCGGTCGCGCGCTCGGCCACCTCGCGCTCGCGCGCCAGCAGCCGGTCGCGCTGCTCCTCGAACCGCAGCACATCCTTCTCCAGCTTGTCGATGAACAGCGCGAGTTCATCGCGCGCTGTCTCACCGCGCGCACCGAAGTCGTTGCGGTCGAAGACGTTCCACTGCTTGAGCACCGGCCGCACCACCTCGTCGAGGTGCTGGCGCAGGTCGTAGATGCCGTGCTTGGCCATCAGCACGCCGTTGCGCCGCCAGTTGGGCATGCCCGCCCCCGGCATCTGGAAATTGGTGAGCACCTTGGTGATCGCGGGCATCGCCTGGTCGGGGGCCAGGTCGAGCGCCGCCGCGCACAGGTTGCGGTAGAAGATCATGTGCAGGTTCTCGTCGGTGGCGACGCGGGCCAGCATCTTGTCGGCGATCGGGTCGTCGCACACCCGACCGGTATTGCGGTGGCTCACCCGGGTGGCCAGCTCCTGGAACGTCACATACGCGACGTTGACCAGGAATCCACCCCAGTTCGCCGGTGCGTGCGCGCCCTGGGTCATGTGGACCATCCGCGCTTCCTCCAGCGCCACCGGGTCGACGCCGCGGGTGACGACGAGGTAATCGCGGATCACGATGCCGTGGCGGTTCTCCTCGGCGGTCCAGCGGCCCACCCAGGTGCCCCACGCGCCGTCGAGGGAGAAGTTCTCGGCGATCTCGCGGTGGTAGGACGGCAGGTTGTCCTCGGTGAGCAGATTGGTGATCATCGCCGCCTTGGCGACATCGGTGAGCCTGGATTGTGATGGCTCCCAATCGCTTCCGCCCATCGCGGCGAAATTGCGGCCTTCCTCCCACGGCACGTAATCGTGCGGATTCCAGTCCTTGGCGATGGAAAGGTGCCGGTTGAGGTTCTGTTCGGCCACTGGTTCGAGGGCCGTGAGGATTTCGAGCTGAGTCAGATCTTCGGTCACGCGTGCCTCCACTGTCGGTATCGAGCAAGCAGATAAGGGCAAAACCTGGCATCTAGCGTGTAATCCACAGTATCGCCTCGGCCGTGGCATCGAGAAATGCGGTGCGACTGTCGCAGAACCCGACGTCCCAGCGCGGTACTGTTCGGTCATGGGTTACCCGGAGGATGTCCTCGCGCCCGACGAGCAGTTGATCCTGCACCGCCACCCACACTGGAAGATGTTGGTGTGGCCCATCGTCACTCTCATCGTCGTGACCGCGATCGCCGGATTCCTCGGCGGCCTGGCCTGGCGCAACACCACCGGTCACGTGCGCACGGTGTTGCTGATCCTGATCGGGCTGGCCTGGCTCGGGCTGGTCGCGTGGCGGGTCGTCGCGCGCGTGATCGCCTGGAAGTCGACGCATTTCATCGTCACCGGTCGGCGGGTGCTGGTGCGCCAGGGCGTGCTCACCCATACCGGCATCGATATCCCGCTCAGCCGGATCTCCAGTGTGCAGTTCCGCCACGGTCTGCTGGACCGGGCGCTCGGCACCGGCACCCTGATCATCGGCTCCTCCTCGGAGGAGCCGCTCGAGTACGACGACGTGCCCCAGGTCCAGCAGGTCCATTCGCTGCTCTACCACCAGGTCTTCGAGGCGGGACGGTCCGCCAACGAGCAGCACTGGGGCGGCGGCTACCGGTGAGCTGCCCGTCCTCGCTGATCAGAAACATTTAACCTGTGCAGATGACCGCTGTTCTGCTGGCCGAAGACGACGAGGCGATCGCCGCACCCCTGTCGCGTGCACTGGGGCGTGAGGGCTACACCGTCACCGTCGAACGCTTCGGCCCGGCGGTGTTGCGCCGCGCCCTCGAGGGCAACCACGACCTGCTGATCCTCGATCTGGGCCTGCCCGGCATGGACGGGCTGGAGGTGTGTCGGCAGGTGCGTGCGAGCGGGGCCGATCTGGCCGTGCTGATGCTCACCGCCCGCACCGACGAGGTCGACTTCGTCGTCGGCCTCGACGCGGGCGCCGACGACTACGTGGGCAAACCGTTCCGGCTGGCCGAACTCCTCGCCCGCGTGCGAGCCCTGTTGCGGCGCAGCGGAATCGGGGACGACGCGGTGGAGGTCGGCGCGATCCGGCTCGAACCCGCGGCGCGGCGGGTGCTGGTCAACGGGGCCGAGGTGAACCTGGCCAACAAGGAGTACGAGCTGCTCAAGGTCCTCATCGACCGGGCGGGCCAGGTGGTGGCGCGCGAGACCATCCTGCGCGAGGTCTGGGGCGACGCCGACCTGCGCGGCTCCAAGACGCTCGACATGCACATGTCCTGGTTGCGTCGCAAGATCGGCGACGAGGGCCCGATGGCGGAGCGCCGCATCGTCACCGTGCGCGGTGTGGGGTTCCGGCTCAATACCGACGGCCCCACCTCGCACCGAGGCTGACGCCGCAGTGCGCCGTCGCATCCTGCGCTCGATCCTGACCGTGCTGACCATCACCACGGTGGTGCTCGGCGTGCCGCTGATCTACACCGCGTGGCTGTGGGTCGAAGACATCACCCGCAACGATCTGCAGAGTCGCCTCGACCGGATCTCGACCGAGGTGATCGCCCAGGAACGGGTCGACGGGACCGTCCACGACGGTCTCGACGTGCGCGCCATGAGTGCGCTGGTCCCCGAGGGCGGCAAGCTCACCATCGTCTATCCGGCCCCGCACGACAATGCCGCGCGCACCGATATCGGCGTCGCGGAGGTGGCGGATCCGCTGGTCGAATCGCTGTCGATGGGCACGTCCGGTTCGCTGCGGCTCGAGGTGCCCGCCGGGCCGATGCATTCCCGGCAGGAGCAGGCGGTCGCCGCGGTGGCGCTGGCCGTGCTCGCCTCGCTGGGTGCGGCGTTCTCGGTCGCGGTGGTGACCGCGCGCCGCGTCGCCGACCCGCTGCGCGATGTGGCCGCCAGGGCGGCCCGGCTGGCGATGGGTGACTTCCGGCCCGATCCGCGCCGCCACGGCATCGCCGAACTGGACCGGGTCTCCGATGTGCTCGATTCGGCGACCGTCGAGATCGCCGGCCGCCTGCAACGCGAGCACGCGCTGGTGGCCGACGTTTCCCACCAGCTACGCAGCCGCCTGACCGCCGTTCGCCTGCGCCTGGACGAGTTGTCCACCCACGCCGACCCCGAGGTGGTGCACGAGGCCGAGGAGGCGATGGCACAGGTCGACCGGCTCACCGACGCCATCGACGACCTGGTCCGCGCCTCCCGCGACGAAGACGCCACCGACCGCGATCCGGTGCCGGTGATGGCGGAACTGCGCGGTGTGGTCACCGAGTGGACCCACCCGTTCCACGAGACCGGGCGCGAACTGCTGCTGCTCGGCGACGAGTCCCTACAGGCCCCGATCACCGGTTCGCGGCTGCGCGAGGCGGTCGCGGTGCTGGTCGACAATGCCCTGATGCACGGCGGCGGCACCTGCACGATCTCGGTGCGCACGGTCCCGACGATGAGCTCTCGCGACCCGCTGATCTGCGTGGAGGTGTCCGACGAGGGCGAGGGTGTGCGCGACGAACTGGCGCCGCACATCTTCGATCGTGGGTTCTCCGCGGGCGGGTCGACCGGTGTCGGTCTCGCGCTGGCCCGCGCGCTGGTCGAGGCCGACGGCGGCCGGCTCGAGCTGCAGCGGCGCCGTCCGGCCCTGTTCGCGGTGTTCCTGGGTTCCAAGCTCAACCGCCCGCAGAACGCGACCCTGACCGAGCCGCGCTGACTCAGGCTCGGCCGAGGTGCTCTTCTTCGACCAGTTCCTCGAACTCGGCCACGATCTCGTCGATCTCGTCGGGGAACACCCAGCGCCGCATCGCCCAGAAACGGAACGCCATCTGCAGCAGGTTGCCGATGATGAACGCGCTGAAGAAATCGGCCACGTTCGCGACGACGAAGCTCACATGGGGTTCGCGGAGATCGAGCCCGTAGATCGAGATCCACAGCGGGATATTGGCCAGGACCACCCCGATCCCGCTCACCGCGAAGAACAGCAGCGCCTCGTGATGCTTCTCCCGGCCGCCCCGATTCTTGAACGACCATTCTCGGTTGAGGATGTAGGAAGCGATCACCGCCACCACGCCCGAGATGATCTTGGCGGTGAGCGGCTTGTCGGCGAGAATCGTCCATTTCAGGAGGTAGTACAGGCCGCTGTCGATCACGAACGTCGTGGCGCCGACGAGGGCGAATTTGATCAGCTCTTTATGCCTGATCGCGATTTCTCGCAGGCGCGGGGGAAGGACGCTGACCACGTCGTCGACGATTGACACGAGTTCTGAGTGTACCGGTCGCAAACATTCGCATTCGACATGACAACATTGCACGACGTGAGTGCACGTTCATTCGATCCGTCAGCCATGCCCACCGTCACGATGGTCGGTGGGGGTCAGCTCGCGCGTATGACGCACCAGGCCGCGGTAGCCCTGGGCCAGCGTCTACGGGTGCTCGCCGAGCGGCCGGACGACCCCGCCGCCCAGGTCACCCCCGACGTCGTGCTCGGCAGCCACGACGACCTGTCCGCGCTGCGAAAGGCAGCGCGCGGTTCGCACGCGCTCACCTTCGATCACGAGCACGTGCCGACCGAGCACCTCGACGTGCTGGTCGCCGAGGGCGTGAACGTGGCGCCGCCGCCGCAGGCGCTGATCTTCGCCCAGGACAAGCTGGCCATGCGCACGAAGCTGTCCGCGCTGGGTCTGCCGGTTCCGGCGTTCGTCGAGGTCGCCGCGCCCGCGGACGCGGTGGCCTTCGGTGACGAGCACGGCTGGCCGTTCGTGCTGAAGGCCGTGCGCGGCGGGTACGACGGTCGTGGCGTGTGGATGCCCGCCGACGCGGCCGAGGCCACCCGGTTGGTCACCGACCAGCTCGCGCACGATGTGCAGTTGCTGGCCGAGTCGAAGGTCTCGTTGAAGCGGGAGCTGTCGGCGATGGTCGCGCGGTCGCCGTTCGGGCAGGCCGCGACCTGGCCGGTCGTGGAGACCGTGCAGCGCAACGGGCAGTGCGCCGTGGTGATCGCCCCCGCCCAGGATCTGGACGAGGACCTCGCCGCGCGCGCCGAGACCATGGCGCTGGAGCTCGCCGCTGGTCTGGGTGTGGTGGGCGTCATGGCCGTCGAGCTGTTCGAGACCCACGACGGCGAGCTCCTGGTGAACGAGCTCGCGATGCGCCCGCACAACTCGGGCCACTGGGGTATGGACGGTGCCTGCACCGGCCAGTTCGAGCAGCACCTGCGCGCGGTCCTGGACTACCCGCTCGGTGATACGACGCCGCTCGCCCCGGTGACGGTGATGGCGAACATCCTCGGTGCGGCCGAGGCTCCCGAGATGTCGATGGACGAGCGCCTGCACCACCTGTTCGCCCGCCTGCCCGAGGCCAAGGTGCACCTCTACGGCAAGGGCGAACGGCCCGACCGCAAGATCGGTCACCTCAACGTCCTCGGTGACGACGCCGTCGAGGTCCGGGAAAAGGCCGAGCGGGCGGCGCACTGGATGTCGCACGCCGTCTGGACCGACGGCTGGGACCCGCACGGCGCGTGACACCACTTCTGCCACCACAGTTTTCGACCCCTAAGGAACCCACGTGAGCACCAACGGACCCCAGGTCGGCCTGATCATGGGCAGCGACTCCGACTGGCCCACCATGGAAGCCGCCGCCGAGGCCCTCGCCGAATTCGGCATCCGCTTCGAAGTAGGCGTCGTCTCCGCCCACCGCACCCCCCAGCGCATGCTCGACTACGCCCGTGAGGCCGCGGGCCGCGGCCTGAAGGTGATCATCGCGGGCGCGGGCGGCGCCGCCCACCTCCCCGGCATGGTCGCCTCGGCCACCCCCCTGCCCGTCATCGGTGTCCCCGTCCCCCTCAAATACCTCGACGGCATGGACTCCCTGCTCTCCATCGTGCAAATGCCCGCAGGCGTCCCGGTAGCCACCGTCTCTATCGGCGGCGCCCGCAACGCAGGCCTGCTCGCCGCCCGCATCCTCGGCACCTCCGACGACTCCCTGCGCACCCGCATGGAACAGTTCCAGGCCGGCCTCGAGAAAATGGTCCTCGACAAAGACGAAGCCCTGCGCACCAAGCTCCTGGGCTGACGAGGTTCGTCGACGTCGGGTGAGGCGCTTGCGGAGCAGTGACTACGGTTGACGTCCGTGGCACACGATGATGCGGCGCAGTTTCGGCTTACGGTGGTTGATCAGGCGTTGCGGTTGTTCGCCGAGCGGGGGTACGAGGCGACGACGGTGGATGAGATCGCGGTGGCGGCGGGGATCTCGCGGCGGACCTTCTTTCGGCAGTTCCGGTCCAAAGAGGATGTGATCTTCGCTGATCACGAGTTCCAGCTGGCCTCGGCGCAGGAATTCCTGGAAGGGGTCGACGGGGATCCGTGGGAAGCGGTGTGCGAGGCCGTGATCGGGGTGTTCGAGCGGTTCACGCAGTGGCGCGACATCGCGGCGCGGCGGTATCAGGTGGTGCGGCGGGTGCCCGCGTTGCGCGAGCGCGAGATCGTGACGGTGTTCCGGTACGAGCGGCTGTTCACCGAGTTCCTGCGCGGCCGGTTGCCGGAGGTGCCCGATCTGGTCCGGGTGCAGTACACGGCCGCCGTCACCGCCACGCACAACTACTTGCTGCGGCGGATGGTGCGCGGCGAATCGGGGGCGGCGGTCGCCGATCTGCGCACTGAACTGGCCATGATCCCGCGCGGGCGCAGGGCGCCGAGCGAGTCCGACGACCTGGTGCTCGCCGTGTTCCCCCGCGACATGCCGCCACGCAAGGTGGCCGATCTGCTCACCGCGCGCCTCGGTAACCTGTGAGCGCCACCCCGAGCCGAAGCGCTCAGCGGTGACACTGAGTGCCACCCATATATCCGCATGTAGCGATAGAGTGTCGCGCGTATAATCCTCAGTAGATTGGCACTGCGTGCCGACGCCACACGCGCTGTGAGACCGCAGCGATCACGACCACGACCAGGAGTGTGCCCCCGATGGCTGGTAACCCCGACTTCGATCTGTTCAAGCTCGAGGACTTCCACGACGAGCTGCGCGGCGCCATCCGCGGCCTCGCCGAGAAGGAAATCGCTCCTTACGCCAAGGACGTCGACGGCAACGCCCGCTTCCCGGAGGAGGCGCTCACCGCGCTGAACGCCGCGGGCTTCAACGCCGTGCACGTGCCGGAGGCCTACGGCGGCCAGGGTGCCGACTCGGTCGCCACTTGTATCGTGATCGAGGAAGTCGCCCGCGTCTGTGGCTCGTCCTCGCTGATCCCCGCCGTGAACAAGCTCGGCACCATGGGCCTGATCCTCAACGGCTCCGAAGAGCTCAAGACCAAGGTCCTGGCCGACATCGTCAACGGCGAGATGGCTTCCTACGCGCTGTCCGAGCGTGAGGCCGGTTCCGACGCCGCCGCGATGCGCACCCGCGCCAAGGCCGACGGCGACGACTGGATCCTCAACGGCTCCAAGTGCTGGATCACCAACGGCGGCAAGTCCTCCTGGTACACCGTGATGGCGGTGACCGACGCCGACAAGGGTGCCAACGGCATCTCCTCGTTCCTGGTCCACAAGGACGACGAGGGCTTCGTGGTCGGCCCGCTCGAGCACAAGCTGGGCATCAAGGGTTCGCCCACCGCCGAGCTGTACTTCGAGAACTGCCGCATCCCCGGCGACCGCATCGTCGGCGAGCCCGGCACCGGTTTCAAGACCGCGCTGCAGACCCTCGACCACACCCGCCCGACCATCGGTGCGCAGGCTGTCGGCCTGGCCCAGGGCGCGCTCGACGCCGCGATCGCCTACACCAAGGATCGCAAGCAGTTCGGCAAGACCATCGCCAGCTTCCAGAACACCGAGTTCATGCTGGCCGACATGGCCATGAAGATCGAGGCCGCCCGCCTGATGGTCTACACCTCGGCCGCCCGCGCCGAGCGTGGCGAGAAGAACCTCGGCTTCATCTCCGCCGCCGCCAAGTGCTTCGCCTCGGACGTGGCCATGGAGGTCACCACCAACGCCGTCCAGCTCTTCGGTGGCGCCGGCTACACCACCGACTTCCCGGTCGAGCGCATGATGCGCGACGCGAAGATCACCCAGATCTACGAGGGCACCAACCAGATCCAGCGTCTGGTGATGGCTCGTAACCTGCTCAAGGGCTGATTCCCCGCACCGACCGGGTGTTCCACATCGCCTACTCTTCCTCGTACAGGCCGTTTGCGAGGAGTAGGCCGGAGCACCCGGTCGATTGCTGTGTGGGCACGCGGATTCGGGCCGCCGGCAGACGGCGTACGTATGTTGGGACGATGACTGTTGATGCACCTGGCGCACGCCCGAAGGCTGCCGTAGCCGTCCAGGATCAGGACGTCGCACTAGCCGCGATCACCGGCGTGTTCGGAACTCTCGAAGCTGCACTCGCGGCAAAAGACGCAGACGCCTTCGACAGTGTCTTCACCGCCGATGTGGCTTTCATCAATCCGGCGGGCTCTGTCTTTCTGAGCTGGGATGAACTGCATGCCTATCACCGGACCGCACTGCGGAACAGCCCTGACGCCGAAGCGAATTACACGATTCTCGCCGTGCGCTTCCTTTCCGGTGGGCACGCGATCGTCACTGTCGAGCAGACGCTACGCACCCCGAGTTTCTCGGTAACCAACCGCGGCACATGGGTTTTCACCGAACACAACGACACCTGGTGGGTCAGTTCGGTACACAACACGAATGTGGCGGGCAGTGCCGGATAGCTGTTACGGGACGAGGTCGGCGTATTCGGGATGTTCGGCGATGTATTTTTCGACGTACCAGCAGGTGGGGATGATCTGGTAGCCGTGTTCGCGGGAGTCGTCGAGCCCGTATTTCACGACTTCGGCCGCTACTCCTCGGCCGCGGAACTCCGGAAACGTCATGGTGTGGTGGAAGTCGCGAACCCTGGGGTCTTCGCGTTCGGCGTAGTCGGCGTATCCCGCGAGGACATCGTCGTGGTAGATCTCGTAACGGGTGTCGGCGACGTTGTGCTCGAGCCTGGTGGTCATGCCTCGGATGCTAACCCGGTCAGAGGACCGCGCCGGGGTTGAGGATGCCTTCGGGGTCGAGTGCGTCCTTGATGCGGCGGGTCAGGGCCATGACGTCGGGGCCGACCTGGTCGGGCAGCCAGGCCTTTTTCAAGCGGCCGACGCCGTGTTCGCCGGTGATGGTGCCGCCGAGGGCGATGGCCAGGTCCATGATCTCGCCGAAGGCGCGGTGGGCGCGTGCGGTGTTGTCGGGGTCGGTGGGGTCGTGCACGATCAGCGGGTGGGTGTTGCCGTCGCCCGCGTGCGCGATGAGCGAGACGAGCACGTCGTTGCGTTCGCCGATGGCGGTGACGCCGGCGATCAGGTCGCCGAGCCGGGGCAACGGCACGCCGACGTCTTCGAGCAGCAACGGCCCGATCTTCTCCACGGCGGGAATCGCGAATCGTCGTGCGGCGGTGAAGGCCTCACCTTCGGTGGCATCGGCGGTATGGAAAACCTCCGTCGCGCCGGCCTTCTCGCACAGGCCCACCATCACTTGCGCTTCGTGCGCGGCGAATTCGCCGGGGGCGTCGGAGCGGGCGACCAGCAGCGCGGCGGCGGTGCGGTCCAACCCCATCCGCATCTCGTCCTCGACGGCGTTGATCGCGACGGTGTCCATGAATTCGAGCATGGCGGGGCGCAGGGTCGAGGTGATCGCCAGGATCGCGTCGGTCGCCGCGGTGAGCGAGCCGAAACTGGCCACGACGGTCGACTGCGGAGGCTGTGCGGGCAGCAGGCGCAGGGTGAGTTCGGTGATCACGCCGAGCGTGCCCTCGCTCCCGACGAACAGTTTCGTCAGCGACAACCCGGCCGAGTCCTTGAGTCGCGGCCCGCCGAGCCGCACCACGGTCCCGTCGGCCAGCACCACTTCCATGCCGAGCACATAGTCGGTGGTCACGCCGTACTTCACACAGCACAGCCCGCCCGCGTTGGTCGCCGCGTTGCCGCCGATCGAGCAGATCTCGAACGAGGACGGGTCCGGCGGATACCACAGCCCCTCCGCGGCGACAGCCCGCTTCACCTCGGCGTTGAGCAGTCCGGGTTGCGCCACCGCGATCCGGGTCACCGCGTCGACGTTGATCTCCCGCATCAGCTCGGTGCTGAGCACGATTCCGCCGTCCACCGCGGTCGCCCCACCGGACAGGCCGGTCCCGGCCCCCCGCGGCACCACCGGGACCTTGTTCGCGTGCGCCCACCGCAGCGTGGCGGCGACATCGGCGGTACCGCGCGCCCGCACCACCGCCAGCGGCGTGCCGGCGTCGGGATCGCGCGCCCAGTCCTGTCGGTAGCCCGCCAGCAGATCGGGGTCGATGACGACCGCCCCGTCCGGCAACGCCGAAATCAACGAATCGAGGTCACCGCTGCGCTCGTCCACCTGTTCACGCTAACCCGCGCACCCCGTCCGTCGCGGGCAGTTCGTCCTGGTCGATCCCGCACCGGGCGCGCACGTGAACCACGCCGGGGCAGAAGAATGCCTGGTGATCGACCGGATGTGATGTGGGTCCGAACAAGGAAATCCGCGCATCGATGTGATCTGGCGCGCCCCGTTGGTATATACGCCGTCCAATCCGTCACAATGCCCTGACAGGGTGTGTTCGACGGTGAATCGCCTCGCCGCCCAGCGTGTTTCGAGTTCTGCTCCACGGGTGCGCGCCGCGCGCATCGATCATGCGACGTTGTTGCGCCGCACCGCTTTTCGTAGGGAGGACTGGCGATGATGAAGGAACCGCAGGACCGCGGCGAGCTGGTGGGTGCTCTGCTGGCCGCGGAGTTCGCCGACGCGGGCATCGACACCGAGGTGATGCGTCGTGTGCACACCGGCGCACATCACGAATGGCTGTCCGCGTTGGAGTCGACCGGGATGTTCGATGTCCGTGCGCTGGCCGAGATCGCCGCACGCTGGGCGGCCGACCCCGCGTTGCTGCGCGACGCTCTCCTCGCCGAGGCCGATGAGCTCACCCGCCGCCGCTGCCTCGCCGCGTGGGCCTCGTTCGATACTCGCCCGATCGCGGCGGTCAGCCGCTAGCCGCTCGGCCCACCCGTTTGCCGGTTGCTCACCCTGGCTTCATCTGCCGCTGGCAGGCTGGCCGCGTGCAGCATCAGGCGAGTGTCACCGAATCGGTGGCCGACCGGTTCACCCGTTGGTGTGCGGCGGTCGTCGCCCGGCTGCCGTGGGGGCTCGACCGGTATGTGCCCGCGACGTTCCTCGGCTTCGCGCTGATCAACAGCTTCACCTTCGGTGTCGACCTGCTGTTGCTCACACTGCTGCACGGCGGTTTCGGCTTGCCCGTCTGGCTGTCGATCACCCTCGCCTACATCGTGGCGTTCGGGCTGAGCTTCCTGCTCAATCGCACCTTCAACTTCCACTCCCACGCGCCGATGGGCAAGCAAGCCGCGGTGTATGTGGTGGTGGTCGTGGTGAACTACCTGGCGTTCATCCTCGGCGTCGGCTCGGGTCTCACCGCGCTCGGCCTGGAGTATCACCTGGCCAGGTTGCTTGCGGGCGGTTGTGAGGCCGTGTACATGTACTGCGCGATGCGCTGGCTCGTCTTCCGCCGTCGGTCGGCGGTGACGGCGACGACCGCCGCGTGATCGCGCGTCGGTGTGCCGGCGGCGTCAACCCCGGAGCACCTCGGTGCGATCGCCGTCGACGAGGACGACGTCGTCGTCGGTGAGCGCCCAGTGCGGGATGCCCTGGGCGACGCAGTGGGCCAGCATCGCGGCGGAGTCGCCATCCGGGTCGGTGGGGGAGTCCAGGTGGACGATCAGGCGACGATCGACCACACCCAGTCCGTCCCACCGTGGTTCGATGCCGGTGGTGGGTAGTACCTCGGCGGGGTCGTCCATGGTTTCCAGCCCGTGCAGGTCGGGTCCGAGCAGGCACGCGCCCGCGCTGTAGCCCGCGTAGACCAGCGCGTCCTCGCGCAACAACGCGGGCAGCACGGAATCGGCGCCACTGCGGGCGAATTGGGCGCGCAGCACGAACGTGTTGCCGCCGCGCACCCAGACCATCGGGAACCCGCGCAGGTGCCGTTCCAGCCGCTCCGGTTGCCCGGCGTACTCGCGCAGATCCAGCACGTCCGGCGAATAGCCCTGTTGCTCCAGCGGTTTCACATCACTCGTCACCGCCGCCGACCAGGCATCGGGCCACGCGTCACACGCGTTCGGAATCACCGCGACGCGTCCCGGCGCGCCGACGAGCCCGACGAGCCGATCGGCGAAACCGCCGAATCTGTACGACGCCAGGAAGAGTCGCATCAGATAGTGAACGCCAGATTCTGTACGAGCCGCTCACCGAGCGCGGTATCACCCTCGACGACGACTTCGCCGGGGTGCCGGTCGGCGGTGGTGCGCCCGCCGCGCAGTCGCGCGAAAAGCCCGGAGTCCACGCGGATCACGGTGGTCGGCTCTTCGGAAACCTCGTCGAGAACCGTTCCGCGCCCACCGGCGACCGACAGGTGTACCTGCCGGGTCACCGGACCGGTCAGGTCCAGCGTGATCAGCGAACCATCCGGCGCCTTGGCGCCTTTCACCACCGCACGGCCGAGACCGAGGGTCAGTTCGGCGAACGCGGCCTCGGCCCGCGCGCCACCCTCGGGCACGCTGCGCCCGATCCCGTCGGCGAGGTCGTGTTCGTGCATCCAGCAATCGAACAGCCGCACCCGCATGAACCGCCCGTAGGGGACCTGCCCCACCGGTGAGACGGTCGGCGCCTGCCAGGCGTCGTCGTCCATGGCGGCCAGTGCCGCCCGGCGACGTTCGGTGGTCTCGTCGAACAGCGCGAGCAGCCGTTTGCCGGAGAGTGGGCGCAACCGGTCGACCCAGATCTCGTTGAGCACGGCCACTTCGTTGCGCACATGCGGCAGGGTTCGCACGTCGGTCTTGGGACGCAGGGGATCGTGCGGCGGCGGTGTCTCGCCGAGTAACCACGACTCGGTGCCGATCACGTGCGCGACCACGTCGAACAGGGTCCAGCCGGGCAGCGGAGACGTTCGGCGCCAAGCCTTTTCGTCGAGGTCGGTGACCAGCAGCGCGATGGCTTCCCACTGCTCGGCGAGCAGGTCGGTGAGTTGTTCGCGCCCCGGCGTCTCGATCATCCCTGTGCTCCTTCTGCTTCGCTCTGGTCGAGCGCGGTGAGGCCGGCGCGGATCGCCGCTGCGGTCGAATTCGGTTCGTGCGGGCGACGCAAGAGGAAACCCTTGGCGAAGGTGAGTTTGTCACCGTGCTTGCGTGGGACCACGTGCAGGTGGACGTGGCCGACGGTCTGGAACGCGGCGGTGCCGTCGTTGAGGATGAGGTTGGCACCGTCGCTCGCGAGCCCGCTCAGGCGCAGGGCACGGGCCAGACGGTGGCCGGTGCGGAAGATCCGGGCGCCGAGGTCGGGGTCGAGATCGTCGAGTTCGGTCGCGTGGACCTTGGGAACGATCAGGGTATGGCCACGGGTGATGGGACGGATGTCGAGGAACGCGCAGACCGCGTCATCGGAGTAGACCATGGTTGCCGGTGCGGCACCCGCCACGATCCGACAGAAGGCGCAGTCGTTCACGGCCTCGACCCTACGGTGTGATCTGGGTCGCGCAACAGCCCGAACCGGTCGCTACCATGACGCGCATCACGTCTCGCCGGATACGCGGGTGCCCGGCCTCGAGCCGGACGTCGAGGTAAGTAACCGACGTGGATGTGCGCTCTTGCATGTCCCCACCTGCGGTGACGAATCTCGGTGTGGGCACCGGCCGGTGTCCGCCGGGCCGGGAGCTGGTTGTCACTGCTGACGAGGGCCGCGGTGTCCGTTTTGTGGTCGTCAGTCCAGTTCTCCGTTGTGACGGGCATCTCCGCTAGGCTCACCGCGAGCCGAGTACAGTTGCCAGGATTTCAGTCGAACTTACTCACAGGTAACTTCGGCGCCCCGTTGTTCCCAGGCTCGAAGCCAGCACGAAAAGGAAGTCTGACTAGTGGAGACAACGCAAAACGTGGGCGAGGGTTCGCCGCGCGGAGCGCGTGTCGGAGTCGTTCGCGAGTCCGGCCCGGGTGAGCGGCGAGTCGCATTGGTGCCCAAGATCATCCCCGCCCTGTCCAAGCAGGGTGTCGAGGTGATCGTGGAAGCCGGTGCCGGCCTCGGCGCTCTCATTCCCGACGCTGCCTATGTAGAGGCAGGCGCGACCATCGGTGACCCCTGGTCGGCCGAGGTCGTCGTCAAGGTCGCCCCGCCCAGTGATGCCGAGGTGGGCAAGCTGTCCTCCGGGCAGACCCTGATCGGTTTCCTGGCGCCGCGCAATGCCGAGAATCAGATCGGCGCGCTGCGCTCCGCCGGTGTGCAGGCGTTCGCCGTCGAGGCGATTCCGCGTATCTCGCGCGCCCAGGTGATGGATGCCCTGTCCTCGCAGGCGAACGTGGCCGGGTACAAGGCCGTGCTGCTCGCCGCGTCGGAGTCGACCCGGTTCTTCCCGATGCTCACCACCGCCGCGGGCACCGTGAAGCCGGCCACCGTGCTGGTGCTCGGTGTCGGCGTCGCCGGTCTGCAGGCGCTGGCCACGGCCAAGCGTCTGGGCGGGCGGACCACCGGTTACGACGTGCGTCCCGAGGTCGCCGATCAGGTGCGCTCGGTCGGTGCGCAGTGGCTGGATCTGGGGATCGACGCCGCCGGTGAGGGTGGGTACGCCCGCGAACTCACCGACGAGGAGAAGGCTCAGCAGCAGCAGGCGCTCGAAGATGCCATCAAGGGCTTCGACGTCGTGATCACCACCGCGCTGGTGCCGGGTCGCCCCGCACCCCGCCTGGTCACCGCGGCCGCTGTCGAGGGCATGAAGCCCGGCAGCGTGATCGTCGACCTGGCCGGGGAGACCGGTGGCAACTGTGAGCTCACCGAGCCCGGCGAGGTCGTGGTCAAGCACGAGGTGACCATCGCCTCGCCGCTGAACCTGCCCGCCACGATGCCCGAGCACGCTTCCGAGCTGTACTCGAAGAACATTTCGGCGCTGCTGGAACTGATGCTGGTCGACGGCAAGCTCGCCCCCGACTTCGAAGATCAGGTGCTGGCGGATTCCTGCGTCACCCGTGAGGTGGAAGCCTGATGTACACCGAACTGCTCGCCAATATCGCGATCCTCGTGCTGTCCGGCTTCGTCGGCTTCGCGGTGATCTCGAAGGTGCCCAACACCCTGCACACCCCGCTGATGTCGGGCACCAACGCCATTCACGGCATCGTCGTGCTCGGTGCGCTGGTGACCCTGGGCAATGTGAAGGACCCCTCGCTGCTCGTACAGGTGATCCTGTTCGTCGCGGTGGTGTTCGGAACACTGAACGTCATCGGTGGCTTCGTGGTCACCGACCGCATGCTCGGCATGTTCAAGGGTAAGAAGAAGGCGGCCGAGTGATGCACGCAGTCGACAACATGACCTACCTGGTCAACGGCCTCTACATCGTGGCCTTCTCCATGTTCATCTACGGCCTGATGGGCCTGACCGGCCCGAAGACCGCGGTGCGCGGCAACCAGATCGCGGCTGTCGGTATGGGTATCGCGGTGGTCGCCACCTTGATCTCGGTCCGGCACGCGGCCCTGCTCAACTGGATTCTCATCGCCGCCGGCCTGATCGTCGGTGTGGCACTGGGTGTTCCGCCCGCCATCCGCACCAAGATGACCGAGATGCCGCAGCTGGTCGCGGCGTTCAACGGTGTCGGTGGTGGCACGGTCGCGTTGATCGCGTGGGCCGAATTCGTCGACAGCGCGGGCTTTTCGCAGCTGCACGAGGAACCGACCATCCACATCATCATCGGTTCGCTGTTCGCCGCGGTGATCGGCTCGATCTCCTTCTGGGGCTCGATCATCGCCTTCGCCAAGCTGCAGGAACTCCTGTCCGGCAAGCCGATCAGCGTCGGTCGCCTGCAGCAGCCGCTGAACCTGATCCTGCTCGTCGGCGCGATCGTGTGCGCCGTCGTGATCGGCCTCGGCGCCGACAACGGTGGCGTCTCGCAGCTGTGGATGATCGGCCTGCTCGTGCTCGCCGGTGTGCTCGGCCTGATGGTCGTGCTGCCCATCGGCGGTGCGGACATGCCGGTCGTGATCTCGCTGCTCAACGCTCTCACCGGTCTGTCGGCCGCGGCCGCGGGTCTGGCGCTGAACAACACGGCGATGATCGTCGCGGGCATGATCGTCGGCGCCTCGGGCACCATCCTCACCAACCTGATGGCCAAGGCCATGAACCGCTCCATCCCCGCGATCGTGGCCGGTGGCTTCGGTGGCGGCGGCGCGGTCGCGGGTTCGGGTGACGGTGAGGCCAAGACGGCGAAGGCCACCTCCGCCGCCGACGCCGCGATCCAGATGGCCTACGCCAACCAGGTGATCGTGGTCCCGGGCTACGGCATGGCCGTGGCCCAGGCCCAGCACGCGGTCAAGGAGATGGCGCTGCTGCTCGAGGGCAAGGGTGTCGAGGTCAAGTACGCGATCCACCCGGTCGCCGGTCGCATGCCCGGTCACATGAACGTGCTGCTGGCCGAGGCCGAGGTGTCCTACGACGCGATGAAGGAAATGGACGACATCAACGGTGAGTTCAACCGTACCGATGTGGTCCTGGTCATCGGCGCCAACGATGTCACCAACCCGGCGGCCCGCGACGACAAGTCGAGCCCGATCTACGGCATGCCGGTACTCAATGTCGACCAGGCCAAGAGCGTCATCGTGCTCAAGCGCTCGATGAACTCCGGCTTCGCCGGTATCGACAACCCGCTGTTCTACGCCGACCACACCTCGATGCTGTTCGGTGATGCGAAGAAGTCCGTCGGTGCGGTCACCGAGGAACTGAAAGCGCTGTAAGACAGCCGAAGACAACCGCAAGAGGCTCCGCTGTTCGCGCCGAACAGCGGAGCCTCTTGTCGTTGTGCCGACTCCACGACTCGCAATCAGACGGTCATGTCTGTGGCCGGCGGGTGTGGGTATGCCGCAGCTGAGGCATGCCGACAACGGGAGGAGTTCGATCTCGTGGAGGAGATATTACGGCCGATCATCGTGCTGCTCGCTACGGCGGCGATCACGGTGTCGGTGGGTTTGCTGGTAGAGCGTGTGCTGCGCTACGCGGCGCGCCGCAGTCCCAGCGTCCATCTGCCATCGCTGCGGCGACTGCAACTGCCGCTGCAGATTCTGCTCGGGACGGTCACCTTGCACGCGGTCTATCCGCTCGCCGAGCTCGACCTGCGCCAGGACGTGGTGATCCGGAGCTTCCTGGCGACGGCGGCCATCATCGCTGCGGTGTGGTTGGTCATCCGGGCCACCGATGTGGTGGCCGAAAGCCTGCTGGGCCGCTATGCCCAACGCGCCAGCGAGGTTTCGCGCGTGCGCCAGTTGCGCACCCAGCTCGGACTGGTGCGTCGCATCGTCACTTCGGTGCTGGTGGTCACCACCGCCGCGGTGGCCATCCTGCTGCTGTTCCCGAGTCTGCGGACCCTCGGCACGTCGATGCTGGCCTCGGCGGGCGTGATCGGCATCATCGTGGGTGTCGCCGCCCAGTCGACGTTGAGCAATCTCATGGCCGGGTTGCAGATCGCCTTCGGCGACTCGGTCAAGATCGGCGATACCGTTGTCGTGGAAGGGGAGTGGGGAACTGTCGAGGAGATCACCCTGGCCTTCCTGACCGTGCGGATCTGGGACGACCGCAGGCTCACCATGCCGGTGTCCTACTTCAACAGCCAGCCCTACGAGAACTGGTCGCGGGGCGGCTCGCAGGTCACCGGCACAGTGCTGCTGCACCTCGACCACAGCACCCCGGTACCCGCGCTGCGCGAGCACCTGCACACCTACCTGCGCGAGTGCCGGGAATGGGACGGGCGCAACTGGAATCTGCTGGTAACCGACAGCACGCCGACCGACATCGTCGTCCGTGCGACGATGTCGGCCGCCGATGCCGACGACGCGTGGACCCTGCGCTGCGCGGTCCGTGAGGAGCTGCTCACCTGGATCGGGCGCCACCATGCCCACGCGTTTCCCAAGATCCCGACTTCGATCACCCACTCCGCCGAGCAGGCAGGTGATCGCGTCGACAACCAGACGGTGCTGGCCACCGAGCCCTGGGCTTCGTCGGCGCGCTAGATCAGCAGGCCGCCGACGGCTGTCTCACTGGAAGCGCTGCGCCAACAGGTCGAGGGTCGCCATGGCAACCCGGTAGTCCGGCCGCTTGCTGTCCGCGGGCAGCTCGTAGACCTGACTCTTCTGGAAGGCAGGCAGTATCGCGAGCGCTGGATCTGCCTTCAGCTGGGCGATATCGCGGCCGTTGTCGACCGAGATCACGAACAGCACCGGAGCGTCGACGACAGTGCTCAGTAGTTCGGGGCTGAAGGTCACCCAGTCGGCTGCCGCGGGCCGGGGCGGGTTGCCCGCCTTCGCTTCGATCTTGTCGTCGATGGTGAATCCGACCTCGGCGAGCAGTGTGGCCAGCGGGGTGTTGGGGGCCAGCAGGATGGGCTTGCCGTCCGATTGGGACTGCATCACGGCTGTCGCGCCCTGTGGCAGCTTCATGCCGGACTTCACCTTCGCGACCTTGTCGTTGTAGGTGGTGATCATGCTGTCCACCTTGTCGGGGCGGTTCACGATGTGGGCCACCGACTTCAACTGGTCCTGCCAGTTGGCGGCGTCGGAGGGTACGAGCGCGGTGGGCGCGACGGCCGTGAGCTTGTCGTAGTTCTTGATCGACTGCATGCCGGGGTATCCGGGCCCGCCGCCGATGATCAGGTCCGGCCGCTGGGCGGCGATGAACTCCAGGTTCAGGTCGTCACCGGAGGGCACTGCCTCGGTGCCCTGTTCCGCGGCATCCGCCGCCCAGGACGGGGGGAACTCGCCGGGCTTCAGCGTGATGCCCAGAATGCGCGGATCCGCGGCTTTCACCTTGGCATCCAGGTCGAAGAGGTATCCGGCGAGAGCGCCGTTGAGGACCACGATGCGCTGCGGGTCGGCGGGCACGGTGACGAGGCCCTTGGCGGTTTCCACCTGGCGAGTGCCGGTGCCGGCGGCCTGGTCGGCAGTGGAGCTGCCACAGCCCGCTGCCGTCGCGGCCACCGCGACGATCAGGAGCGCGACGGCGGCACGCATGCGCGCCGTCATTCGATGAACTGACATGAACGGTGTTCCTTCTTCTTTGGGGCAGGTTCATTGGTGACTCGGCGGGCAAAAGGCCCTGCCGTTCATCGCAACGGCAGGGCCCTTGGTCGGTACCGATCAGGCGGATCGGCGTTCGGTGGATTCCACGTTCGTGGTGTCGAGCTGACGGATCAGCTCGTCGGTGCTGGTGACGGCACCGCAACGGCGAGCGACGTAGTTCAGCGCCATGATGTGTTCGTCGCGGCTGAAGTCGGCGGTGGCATCGTGGACGAGGAAGGGGCGCACGTCGCCCATGAACGCCTCCGCGGCACTGAGCATGCAGCCCATGTGGGTGTAGACGCCGGTGATGAGGAGCTGATCGCGACCGTAGTAGCCGAGTAGCTCACGCAGATCGGTGCGCTGGAAGGCGGAGTAGCGCCACTTGGTGACCTGGATGTCCTGTGGGTCGGGGGCGATGGCGTTGATCACCTCGGTATCGGCGCCCTCGGACATGCCGGTGCCCCAGAAGTCGGCGAGTATCCCGCGCCGTGACGGATGCTGGTCGCCGGGTTGCATCGTGTAGATGACCGGGATGTCGAACCGGTGGCAGTGATCGCGCAGGGTGGCGATGTTGGCGATGAGAGTGCGCGCGGGATCGCGGTAGAGGTCGTAGGCGTCGAGGAAGTACTGCTGCATGTCGTGGATCAGCAGTGCGCTGCGGCCGGCCTCGGCGGTCCAGTCGACCTGGTCGGCGGTGAACTCGTCCGCGGTCGGCATGGGATAGGGCGCGATCGGGGGAATGGGCATGGGGGAGTCTCCGTTGAGCGTTGGGTCGGCGGGGTCAGCCGACGGTGACGGGCAGGTCGGCGATACCGAGCGGCCCGAGGATGCGCTGGAATTTGCCGGTGGTCTCGGCCAATTCGGCGGCAGGGTCGGAGGCGGCGACGATCCCGCCGCCCGCGTGCGCGAGCAGGGTGGTGCCGTCGGCGGACAGCTCGGCACAGCGGATGCTCACCATCCACTCACCGTTGCCGTCGGCGTCGCACCAGCCGACCGCACCGGCGTAGAAGCCGCGTTCGCCCTCGAGTTCGGCGATCACGCGGGCGGCCGCCGCGGTGGGCGTGCCGCAGATCGCGGGCGTCGGGTGCAGTGCTACTGCCAACTCCAGCGCCGACGGTCCGGCGAGCGGGACTGTCGCGGTGATCGGCGTGCCCAGATGCCACATCGCCGGTGTGGCCGTGAGTTCCGGTGCGGGAGTCTGTACTTCGGCGCACCGGTCACGCAGCACGGCGGAAACCTGGTCGGTCACGAAGCGGTGCTCGGCATGGTCTTTGGTGGAGGCGAGCAGTGCGTCGGCGGCGGTGCGGTCGGCGCCGCTGTCGTCGAGGATTCGCCGGGCCGAGCCTGCCAGCGGGTGGCTCAGGATCTGACTTCCGTTGCGGCGAACCAGGATCTCGGGGCTGGAGCCGACCAGGTGTCGGCCGGGATAGCGTCCGCCCGCGGCGGAGAGGTCGACCAGGAACCCGTTGGACATCGGGTCCGAGGCGACCATCAGGTCCAGGATATCCAGTGCTCGAACAGGTGTCGTCGTCCGAGCGCGAACAGCGCGGGCCAGCACCACCTTTCGCAACGGATGCGCGGGATTACCGAGCAGTTCGACTGCGGTGGCGACGCGCTGGCGGTGTTCCTCCGGCGCGGGCAGCGCGGCATCGAGTTCGAAGCGGGGCAGCGCCCGCGAACCGGGTTGGTGCGGCGCCTCGGTGATCGTCACCGAATCCGGCGCCCACAGCGCGGTCGGAGCGCCGGGGGTGAACGGTAGCGCGCCGACGATGTGGCTGATCCGGCCGCTGCGCAGCGCGGTGATCGCGTCGTGTGCCGAGCGGAAGACGGTCCCGCCCGCGGTGGCGGACACGGTCCGCTGCGGACGGGACAGCAGGAAAGCGGGGTCTGAGCTGTCGGTACTGATGGTGATCATTCCTCTCGGTCACATGTCGAGCGTTGCGCCACCGTCGACCCGCAGGTCGTGCATCGTGATGTGGCGGGCGTCCTCGGACGCCAGGAAGTGGACTGAGCCCGCGATATCGGCGGGAGTGGCGATGCGGCGCAACGGAATTCCGAGGCGGTAGACACTCGGATCGCCGTCGAGCAGCGCATGCTCGGCCGCGTCGTCGACGGTGCCGCCGAACATCTCACGCAGCATCGGGGTATCGGTGGAACCGGGCGAGACCAGGTTCACCCGCACGCCGAGCGGCGCGACTTGCAGGGCCAGCGAGCGGGTGAACGCGGTGGCGGCGGCCTTGGCGGCGCCGTAGGCGGCCATGGCGACGCGTGGCGTGGCGGCCGCGTTCGAGGAGACGACCACGATCGCGCCACGACCGGCGCGGACCATCTCGGCGGCTGCGCGCTGGGTGATCAGCATCGTGCCGGTGGCGTTGACGGTCAGGCAGCGTGCCCACTCCTGCGGGTCGAGTTCGAGTGCGGAGCCGCCGACCATGAGCCCGGCCGCGTGCACGACGACATCGGGTGTTCCGAATTCCGTGGTGAGACGGTCGAAGGCGGCCTGTACTTCGGCGGCGTCGCTGATATCCAGTTCGACGCCATGAGCGGATCGTGCCGTGAGTTCGGCGGCGACCTTGTGGACGGCGGGGTCGCGGTCCCACAGCGAGAGAACTCCCGCTTCGCCGGCGAAACGGGCGGCGACCGCGGCGCCGATTCCCCCGGCGGCGCCGGTCACGACGACGATTCGCCCTCTGGACTCACCACTATGCATGAGGTTAGCCTAACCTGATTTCATCGTCGGTTGGTTAGCTTCCCTTACAGCTTCCGGCGAGGAACTTCGAAGATCCGCTGGAAAGAGGTGCTCGACTTGACCGATCCCGTGCTCCCCGGATTCACTCCGTGGCCCGCTGAGCTGGCACAACGATATCGAGAGCAGAACTGTTGGACCGGTGAGACATTCGGCGACGTGCTCACCGCGCGCGCGGTCGCGGCGCCGGACCGGATCGCGGTCCTGGACGACGCGAACAGCTGGACCTACGCCGAACTCGAGCATCGTTCCCGCTCGCTCGCCACCGGTTTGGCCCGCCTCGGCATCGCGCCCGGTGACCGGGTGCTGGTGCAGCTGCCCAACCGCGCGGAATTCGTCGAGGCGATCTTCGCGCTGTTCAAGCTCGGTGCGCTGCCGGTGTTCTGTCTGCCCGCCCATCGCAAGGCCGAGTTGGTGCCGATCGCCGAGGCTGCCGGGGCGAAGGCCATGATCACCTGCGGCACGCACCAGCGTTTCGACTACGCGGCGCTGGCCGCCGAGGTGCGCGGCGAGGTCGGGAGTCTGCGCCACCTGGTGCTGGTCGACTGCCCGTCGCTGCCCGGTGACGCGCACGACATCGACGAATTCCGGGACACCCCTACCGAATTGGCGGGCCCGTCGCCGAGCGATGTGGCGTTCCTGCAACTGTCCGGCGGGAGTACGGGTATCCCGAAGCTCATCGCGCGTACCCACGACGACTACCTGTACAGCGTGCGCCGCAGCGCCGAGATCTGTGAGCTCGACAGCGCCACTGTCTATCTCGCGACGCTGCCGGTCGCGCACAACTTCCCGATGAGTTCGCCGGGCATCCTCGGTGCGCTGTGGGCGGGTGGCGCGGTGGCGATGACGCCGGATCCGACTCCGGCGACGGCCTTTCCGCTGATCGAGCGATTCGGCGTCACCATCACGGGTCTGGTCCCCCCGCTGGCGCGGCTGTGGACCGAGCGCGCCGAGGCAGGCGAGACCGCGGATCTGTCCAGTCTGCGGGTACTCCAGGTGGGTGGGGCGCGGTGCCAGGACGAGCTCGCCCGCCGGATCGGTCCCGCGCTCGGTGTGACCTTGCAACAGGTGTTCGGCATGGCCGAGGGGCTGGTCTGCTACACGCGGCTCGACGACCCGATCGACGTGGTGGTCAGCACGCAGGGTCGCCCGATGTCGGAGTACGACCAGCTCGCCGTCGTCGACGACAACGGCGCCGAGGTGGCGCCGGGGTCCACCGGCAACCTGATCACGCAGGGCCCGTACACCATTCGCGGCTACTACGACAATCCCGACGCCGATGCCCGCAGCTTCACCGCCGACGGCTGGTACCGCACCGGCGACATCGTGTCCGTGCGCCCGGACGGCAATCTCGTGGTCGCGGGCCGCGCGGGTGACTGGGTGAACCGGGGCGGCGAGAAGGTATCGGCCGAAGAGCTCGAGGCGCACCTGCTCGAACATCCCGCGGTTCGCGACGCTGTCATCGTCGGCACGCCGGATCCGGTTCTGGGTCAACGGATTTGCGCGTTCGTTCAGCCGATCGACCCGGCGCAGCGGCCCACGCTGATCTCGGTGCGCAAGTTCGTCCGTTCGCGCGGCGTGGCGGCGTGGAAGATGCCCGACACGGTCGTGGTCGTCGACGAATTCCCGGAAACCGGCGTCGGCAAGACCAGCCGCAAGGATCTGCGGCAGGCGCTCGCCGATGGTGCGCACGGCAGCTGACAGGCACCGGCCTCGCGGGGGTGGAGGGTTCTCGCTGACGAGGCGCACGACATCGCGCCGGGCCCGCGGTGGCGCAGCCGTACTGCCACCGCGGGCCCAGATCCGGGCAGCGCGATCAGGCCAGCAGTTCGATCCACGACCCGAGCACGGGATCACCTGCGAGCGTGGGGAAGTCGATGTCTGCATGTCCGGCCGACCGCCATTTCTCCACGAGCGACATGATGCGAACCGAGTCCAGGCCCGCATCGAGCAGGTCGGTGTCGGTGGCCAGTTCCGAGCGGTCGACGCCGAGCGCCGTTGCCACATCCGTGATGACTTGTTCGTCGGTCATCGCTCATTCCTCTCGATCGAAGTCGGCGACGCCGCGCTTCCAGTAGCCGGCGATCAGTGAGTCCTTCGGCCCGATCCCGAGTTCGCCGCGCACCACCTTGCGGATGCCGCGCAGACAGCCGGCCTCACCGGCGACCCAGGCGTAGACCCGCTGTCCGGCAGCCACTTCCACGCCACGTACGGCCTTCTCCAGTGCGTCACCGGTGCCCGGTTCGAGGTCGCCGCGGTGCAGCCAGCGCACCTCGATACCCGCGGGCGCATCGATCTCGATCTCTTCCTCTGGTCCGGTCACCTCGATGAACGCCCAGCCCTGCGCGGTCCGCCGCAGTCGTTCCAGCCAGCGCGCGATGGCGGGCAGCGCGGTGATGTCACCGACGAAGAGGAACCGGTCGTAGGACTCCGGGACGACGACGCCACCGGGAGGGCCCGCGATGTGGATCTTGGTGCCCGGGGTCGCCGCGCTCGCCCACTCCGAGGCCAGGCCGCCGGGGTGGATCGCGAAATCGATGTCGAGTTCGTTGTCGGCGACGCTGTGGCGGCGCACGGTGTACTCGCGCGACACCGGGCGCGGGTTGCCCCACTCGAGTGACTGACCGTCGCGTGCGGGCAGCCGCAGTACTCCGTCCTCGCACGGAAAGACCAGGCGCACATGCTCATCCGGCACATAGCTGTGGAAGGACGCGATATCGGGCCCGCCGAAGGTGATCCGGAGCAGCCCGGCCCCGACCGCGACCGTGCGGATCACCTCCACTTCCTGCAATCCGATCGGATACGGGACCTTCGCGCCGTGCTCACTGGCGAGCACCTCGGCGATGCGCGCGGCGTAGCCACTGCGATCTGTCACTGCTGTTCCTTTCCGTGCAGCGGCCCGGCGGCAAGCGCCACCACGCCGGTGAGAACCAGGACCGCGACGCCGTAGAACACGAGCGCGGAACCCGGTGCGAAGAATTGGCCGACGAATCCGGCGGCCATCGAACCGATCGCGGTGCCGGTCACCGACTGCACCATGAGAAGTCCGGCCATCCGGCCGCGCAGTTCCTCGGGTGCCTGCTGTTGCAGCAGGGTGTAGCGCAACACGATGTTCACCGCCCTGGCCAGGCCGAATCCGGCCAGTCCGAGGAACACCAGCGCCGCGTGTGACCACAGCCCGGCGGCGATCACGCCCAGCGGCATGAGGGCCAGCGAGATCAGCAGAGCGAGCCCGTTGTAGCGGGTGCGGCTCATCCAGCCGCTGGTGAGCGAGCCGATCACGGCACCAGCGCCCGGCGCGGCGTAGAGCAGGCCGAGGGTGCCGGGGCCGGCGCCGAGTTCGACTTCGGCGAAGGCGGGCAGCAGCACCAGCGGGCCGCTGACCAGCATGGCGAGCAAGCCGGTGAGCAGGATGATGCGAATGGTTTTGTGCTGCACCGCGAATCGAATGCCGATCGCCAGCTCGCGCACCGGGTTCTGCAGGTCGCGGGCCGGCGGCGGCGCGGGCCCGATCGCGGTGATCAACCCGACCGTGGCGACGGTGGCGCCCGCGCACAGGAAGAACGCGACCGACACCCCCGCCTGTGCGACGAGCACACCGGCGATCGCGGGCGTGATCATGGTCCCGAGGTCAGTGGTGAGCGCGGTCAAAGCGCCTGCCGCCGCGATCTTCTCGCGACCGACCAGCATCGGGACAAGAGCCATCAACGCGGAGCCGCTGACGCCGCCCGCGAGTCCGTCGATGACGGCGGCCAGATAGATCACCGACAGCATCGGATCCGGCAGCACCGCGTTGATACCGAGGATCAGGAATCCGAAACCGGCTGCGCTGCGCGACCATTGGATCACGTTGCGCCGGTCATAACGGTCGGCGATCACACCGCCCGCGAGGCTGCCGACGAACAATGCGGCCGCGGTGGTCGTCGCGATGCCGGCGACCTGCAGGGTCGACCCGGTCAGTTGATAGACCTGCAACGGCAGGGCCACCATGAGCAGCCCGAGCCCCAGCACCGACACCAGCCGCGCCGCGAACGCGCACCGGAACGGACGCGAGGTCCGCAGCGGGCTGATGTCGATGAGCAGGCCGCCGACCGCTGTCACTTGAAGCGTTCCACGAGCAGATCGAGCGTGGTCATGACCGTGCGGTAGTCAGGACGTGAGCTGGTCGCGGGCAGCTCGAAGACGGTGTTCGCCTTGAACGAGGGCAGCGACGCGTACATCGGGTCGGCCCGCAGCTCGGCCAGGCTCCGGCCGCCGTTGAGCGGGATCATGAACAGCACGGGCGCGTCGACGGCGGTGTTCAGCAGCTCCGGGCTGAAGCTGATGAAGTCGGCGCTGCCTTCACGAGCGGGGTTGCCCGCCTTGGCTTCGAGCTGCTGGTCCAGGGTGAACCCGACCTCCGACAGCAGCGTGGGCAGTGCGGCGGTGGGCACGAACGCGGTCGGCTTCTGGCTCTTGAGCGACTGCATGATGACGGTGTTGCCCGCGGGCGCCTTGATGGCGGCCTTGGCCTTGGCCAGCTTGTCCTTGTAGTTGGTGATCAGCTGGTCGACCTTGGCCGGCTTGCCGACCACGTCGGCGATCACCCGCAGCTGGTCCTGCCAGTAGGTGGTCTCGGTCGGCACCAGCACAGTCGGGGCGATCGCGCTGAGCTGGTCGTAGGCGTTCACCGACTGCTGCGCCGGGTAGCCCTGGCCGCCGCCGATGATCAGGTCGGGGCGCTGGGCGGCGATGAACTCCAGGTTGATGTTCTCGCCGGTGGGCAGGGCCTTGGTGCCCTGCTTCGCCGCGTCCTCGGCCCAGCCGGACGGGAACTCACCCGGCTTGCTGGCGACGCCGAGCAGCCGCGGGTCGGCGGCGACGACCGGTGCCTCGAGGTCGTAGAGGTAGCCGGCCAGGGTGCCGTTGAGCACCACGATGCGCTGCGGATCCGCGGGGACGGAGACCGGGCCCTTCGGAGTCTGGACCTCGCGGGGGCCGCTGGGTGCGGCGGTGTCGCCCGACGAGGTGCTGCAGCCGGTGAGCGCTGCGATCAGCGCGAGAACCAGCAGGGCGAGGGTGGCGCGGAGCCTGCCCGATGATCGTGTGGTGAACATGGAAGGGGTTGTCCTCATCTTTCTTTTCGAACGGTGAAAAGCGGTGCGCTGCATGCTCAGCCGCCGATCACCGGGTCTGTGTCGAGAAGTGCCGCGATCTCGGCCCAGCCGGTGGGCGACACGATCTCGAAGTGGGAGTAGGGCAGTCGGCGCACCACGAGCCGGGCTCGTGCGGAGTGCCAGCCCGCCAGTTGCGCCTCGGTGCGGCCCGGTGTGCTTCCGGTGTCGGCGGCGTAGAGCGCCATCGGGCCGTCGTAGTCGGCCGCGGTGGACGCGGAGACCATGCCGAGCAGGGTCGTCGCGGCATCGCGCAGTTTCGTCGCCAGTTCTGGTGCGTCGTCCGGGATGTCGGGCAACAGCCGGTCCAGATCGGCCGGGTCGGTGAGGGCGCGGGTCGCCTGTTCGGTGAGATCGGACAGGGCGAACGCGTCGACCAGTCCGGTGAAGGCGACTCGCTCGCCCGCCGCTGTCAGCGCGGCGGCCATGGCGTGAGCGACGGTGCCGCCGAGGGAGTAACCGAGCAGGTGGTAAGGGCCGTGCGGTTGGATTCTGCGGATGGTCGACACGTAGTGCGCGGCCAGGTCGTCGATGGTCTCGGCCCGGAAGGTGTTGTCGCTCAAGGTCGGTAGTTGCAGGCCGATGATCGGGCGGTCGGCTCGCAGGAGTTTCGCGAGCGGGCCGAACTGCCAGGCGGTCCCGCCGACGGGGTGAACGCAGAACAGCGGATCGCGCGAACCGGTGGTGCGGAGTTCGAGGACATGGTCGAGTCGCGAACCCCAGGCATCCGTGTTTTCCGCATCGCCCGTTCGAGAGTTGTTGTTGTTCTCAGCGATCCGGTTGGCGAGTGCTCGTGGTGTCGGTGCTTCGAAGACATCGTCGAGGACGACCGCGAGCCCTGCGCGCCGGAGCCTGCCCATCACCCGAACGGCGGTGAGCGAGTGGCCGCCCGCCTCGAAGAAATCGGCGTCGGCAGCGATGTCGGTGGTGGAGAGCACGGCGGCCATCGCCGTGCGGATGGTGCGGACCAGGTCGGTGGCTTGGCTATGGCCGGTGCTGGTCGCGGTGGAGATCGCGCTGCGGTGATCAGTTGCCGCGCGGTGTGCCCGCTCAGCGTGCGCGGAGTCGCTGCCTGGCTCGCGGGTCGTGGAGGTGTCGGCGATCAGATCGCGGGCGCTCGGCGAATCCTGCGGGTCGTGTGGGGCAGCCGCCGGCACGGGGATGTCAGAAGCCGACCCGGCGTTACTCGATGTGGCCGTGGGGTTCTCGGCAGCGTTGACCGCGTAGTTCGGGACCGGCAGGGCCTTGCGATCGATCTTCTCGCTCGTCGTGCGGGGGATGTGGTCGAGGACGACGAACGCGGCGGGGACCATGTAGGCGGGCACCCGTGCTCGTAGGCCGGAACGGACGGTGTCGATGTCGATGTCGGTATCCGCCTTGGCGACCAGGTAGGCCGCGAGGCGTTGATCGCCCGGGGTGTCCTCGCGCAGGATCACCGCGGAGTGGGCCACGCCCGGGCAACTCAGCAGGGCCGCTTCGATTTCGCCGAGTTCGATGCGTTGCCCGCGCAGCTTCACCTGGCTGTCGGCGCGGCCCACGTAGTCGAGTTCGCCGTGCGGGCCCCAGCTCACGAGATCGCCGGTGCGGTACATGCGTTCGCTGTGTCCCAGCGGGTCGGCGACGAACGAACCCGCGGTCCGGGCCGGGCGGGCGAGGTATCCGCGCGCCAATTGCGTTCCCGTGAGATACAACTCGCCGATCACACCGACCGCGACCGGGCGCAGCTCGGTGTCGAGAACACGCACATCGGCACCGCCGGCGGGCAGACCGATCGGGACATTGCCGCGGTCGGCGCCGGAGGTCTCGTGGTGGGTGATGCACACCGCGGCCTCGGTGGGCCCGTACAGGTTGTGGACGCGGGCGCCGGTGAGCGCTCTGATCCGTGCCGCGGTCGGCGGCGGTAGCGGTTCGCCGCCGGTGATCACGCAGCGCAGCGCGGTGCAGCCGCTCAGGTCGGCTTCCTCGGCGAGCACGGTGAGCATCGACGAGGTGAGCTGGACCATGCCGACCCGCTCGGTCGCCATCAGGTCGGCCAGGTAGTGCGGGTCGCGGTCGAGTCGACCCGACACCGGTGCCGCCACGACGCGCGCACCGACCAGCAGCGGCAGGAACAGCTCGAGCAGGGAGGCGTCGAACGTCGCCGCGGTGCGGTACAAGACGGTGTCGCCCGCGCCGAACCGGTGCCGTCGCTGCATCCACTCGAAGGTGCTGGTGATGGCCTCGTGGGAGACGCTCACGCCCTTGGGTTCGCCGGTGGAGCCTGAGGTGAACAGCAGGTACGCGGCATTGCGGGGGAGCAGGGGCGCGAGTCGGTCGAGGTCGGAGACCGAGGTATCGGCGAAACCGGACAGATCCAATGCTTCGACCTGTGCCACGGATGCGCGATCGGTCGTGAAGTTGTCGGCCGCGGTGGTGAGAACCAGCGCCGCGCGCGATGTTGCGAGGATCCTGTCGGCACGCTGCGCGGGACTGTGGGGATCCAGCGGCAGGTAGACCCCGCCCGCCCGGCACACCGCGTGCGCGGCGACGATCGACTCGGTCCCCCGCGTCATCGCCACCGCGACCACAGTTTCGGGCCGAACGCCCTCGTCGATGAGCCAGCGCGCGAGCCGATGGACCCGGCTGTCGAATTCACCGAACGAGAGCGTCACTCCGTTCGCGGTGACGGCCGGCGCATCGGCGGAGATCGTCGCCGTCACCGACCAGTCGACCAGCGTGCTGCCGTGGGTTTCCGACGGCATCGCGGCAGCCATGGCTTCCTCGACGGAACCGTCGAGATCGGCGGCCAGCGTGGACAATACGGCGCCGAGGCGATCACTGAGCCGCGTGGCGACCGGGCTGGGCACTGCGGCCACATCGTGGTGCAACATCAGCGCGAACTCGGCGCCGGGCAACGCGGTCACCGTGACCGGGAAGTCGGTCAGCCCGTCCACATCGACGTCCACCACCTGAACCCCACCGGGATCGGGCTGCAACAGACCGGCTTTCGGGAAGTTCTGGAACACGACGAGCGAATCGAACAGCCGCCCGAATCCCAGCGCCCGCTCGATGGTGGCCAACCCGAGGTATCCCCGGGCCTGGCCGTCGAACGAGGTCTGCTGCAACTCCCCGAACTGCTCGGCCACCGGCCGACCAGCCCCGAGCGACACCCGCACGGGCACGGTATTGCTGAACAATCCCACCATTGCGCCGACTCCGGCGAGATCGGCGGGACGCCCGGAAACCACGGTCCCGAACACCACATCGGTGCGCCCGAAGTGATCCGCGAGCACCATCGCCCACGCGCCCTGCAGCACGGTGTTCACGGTCAGCCCGTGCCGCCGGGCGTTCTCGGCCAAGGCCGTCGCCACGTCGGCGGCGAGCGGAACCCGCAGGCCGACCGGACGCTGTCGCTGGGCCGTCGCCGAATCCGCCGGGTGCGGTGCTCCTCCGCCGTTCGTGGTCGGCTCCGGCGTCGAGACGGCGGGCGCCGGTGCGCCGGCACCGCCCGGTGCGAACGCGGCCGGATCGGTTGCGGATGTAGGGGTGGCGGCGAGCAGGGTCGGAGCGCGCAGGCCGGTGAGGTTTTCGGTCCACCAGTGCAGGGTCGCGGTGGTGTCGCGGGTAGTGAGCCAGGTGAGGTAGTCGCCGAAGTAGGCGGGGGCCGAGAGGGTCTCGCCGGTGTAGAGGGCGAGGGTTTCCCGGACCATCGTCGGTACCGACCAGCCGTCGGCCAGGAGGTGATGGGCGATCAGAACCAGCCAGTGCGAGGTGTCGGTGAGGCGGATCAGGAGGCCGCGGATCAGCGGCGGTCGATCGATGTCGAACGGTGCGGCGCCGGCGCGCCGCACCGAAAGCCGTGCTTGCGCTTCGGGGTCAGGCGACTCGCGCAGATCCTCGACCTGCCACGAGACGCCCGGTGCCCGCGGAACGATCTGCACCGGCTGGTCGAACTGTTCATAACTGAACGCCGCGCCGAGGTTCGGATGCCGCCGCAGCATGCTCGCGAACGCCGCACCCATGCGCTCCGGATCGACGGCGCCGTCGAGGGTGAAGCGGGCCGTCATCGTGTACACGTCGTCGGCGCCGTCGCGCAGTGCGTGGAACAGCAATCCCTCCTGCAGGGGCGACAGCGGGAGCACGTCGGCGACCGGTCCGTAGGTAGCGCCGAACTCGTCCAGGTCGCTCTGCGTGAGCGCTGCGATCAGGCGACCGGGCGCTGTCGGGAGCGGCGACGAGACAGCGGCCGGCGACTCGAATCCCACGGCGGTCGTGGGATGTTGCGGCTCGGGGGCCGCCTCCGCTGCCAGCGCGGCGAGGCTGCGCCGGGTCAGTAGTTGCTGGGGCAGGAGGGTGAGGCCCTCGGCGCGCAGGCCGCTGCTGACGGTGATGGCGGTGATGCTGTCGCCGCCGACGGCGAAGAAGTCGTCGTCCATGCTGACGGTGTCGAGGCCGAGGGTCCTCGAGATCGCCTGGTGGACAGCATGTTCGGCGTCGGTGGCCGGTGCGCGTCCGGACTCGTCGGTCGCGGGGTCCGGTAGCGCCGTGCGGTCGAGTTTGCCGTTGACGGTGGTGGGCAGGGCGTCGAGGACGACGAGTCGAGCCGGCACCATGTGCTCGGGGACCAGGTCGGCCAGGCGGGTACGTGCGGCCGAGGTATCGAGGTCGCCGGTCGCGGCGACGACGTAGCCGATCAGGGTGGGGCGCCCGGCGATGTCCCGGATATCGGCTGCCGCGGTACGGATCTCGGTCAGACCTTCGAGTGCCGCTGCCACATCACCGAGTTCGACGCGGTGGCCGCGGATCTTCACCTGATTGTCGACCCGGCCCAGGTATTCGTAGCCGAGCCCGGGCACCCAGCGCGCTCGGTCGCCGGTGCGGTACATCCGCGCTCCTGGCGGGCCGTACGGATCGGCGACGAAAGACTGTGCGGTAGTGGCGAACCGGCCCAGATAGCCCCGCGCGATCTGCGGACCGGCGAGATACAGCTCGCCGACCTGACCGTCGGCGACGATCTGCAATCCGTTGTCCAACAGGTGAGCCCGCGAGCCTGCGACCGGCATCCCGATCCGTGGACCAGCGCCGTCGATCGGTGCCCCGATCACATCCACCGTCGCCTCGGTCGGGCCGTACAGATTGACCGCCGCGAACCCGCCACGATCGATCGCGCCCCATAGCTCCGCCGAGCACGCATCGCCGCCGATCACCAGCGTCAGCGGCGGGCGAGCTGTCTCATCGGCGCTGTCGGCGCTCGCGAGATCCGTCGCTGTCGAGATCTTCCCGGTCACCTCGGTGCTCGCTGTCGCCGACTTCCGGCCGACCGGGCTCGACTGTGCCGGCGACGGTAGTTCGCTGGTCAAGCCGTGTTCGAGCAGGGCGGCGACCAGCGACGGAGTGCCGTCGACGACGTCGATGCCGTCCCGGGCGAAAGCCTCGACCAGGGCGGCCGGGTCACGCCGGGTATCGCTGTCGTACACGTGGATCCGATGTCCGGCGGTCATCCACAGCAGTGGGTCGAGCGAGGCGTCGAAGGCGAAGGAGGTGGTGTGCGCGATGGTCAGCTGACGGTTGCCCGCACGGCCGGCGGCGGCGCTGTGGATCCCGGCGCGGTGCGCGGCGACGAGTGCGGCCAGGGAGCCGTGCTGTACGACAACACCTTTCGGCTGACCGGTCGAGCCCGAGGTGTAGATGACGTAGGCCGCGTGCTCGGGCCTCACCGCGAGAGCGAAGTCGGTGTCGTGGTCGTCGAGCCGCGCACGGAAGCCGGCGTCGTCGATCGCGACGGCGTCGGCACCGAGCTGGGCCGCCAACTCACCGGCGCTGAGCACCACAGCGGGGCCCGCGTCCGCGATCGTCGCTCGCAGCCGGGCGACCGGATGTTCCGGATCCAGGGGCAGATAGGCGCCACCGGCGCGCCAGACGGCGAGCAACGCGACGACGAATTCCACATCGCGGGGTAGCGCGAGGCCGACGATCGCATCCGGCCCGACCCCGGCCCCGCGCAGGAACCGCGCGAGCCGGTTCACCCGGACTCGAAGTTCGGCGGCGGTGTACTCGGCCTGAGCCGAACTCAGCACTACGGCATCCGGTTGCTCGGCGAGCACGTGTTCGAGAAGGTCGGGGACCGTCGCGACCGACGGCTCGTCGTCGCGAAGACCCCGGTTTTCGTTGTCCGGGAGCTGCATTACCGTCGAGCGCGCGGCCAGCAGCCGCGTGCGCTCGGCCGGATCGAGCAGTTCGAGCGCACCCACCGCGATCTTGTCCGACCCGGTGAAAGACTCGATCACCCGGACCAACCCGGCGATCCGCCCGCACACCGTGTCCGCGTCGTTGGTTCGCGCGTCGGATTCGAATCCGAGCAGCACCGTGCCGTCGGGCAGCGGAGTGACGGTCAGCCCGAGGTCCTCCGGGGGCCCGCCTGCCACATTGCGCAGCACACCACGCGCACCGTCGAAATCGAGGGTGAAGTCGAAGACCTTGAGGTTGATGCCGATTCCGTGCAGGAGTTCGCCCGCGCCGTGGCCGTGGAAGTCGCGGGCGAGGTCGTCGCCGCTGTAGCGCTGGTGCTTGCGGACCTCGCGCAGGATGTCGGCGATGCGGGGGCCCAGCTCACCGAGCCGGTCGCCCGCGCTCACCGTGACCCGCAGGGGCAGCACGTTCACCGCCATGGCCGGTGTGCGCAGGGCGGCGCGGCCGACCCGGCCCATCAGCAGCATCGAGACCACCACATCGGCGGTGCCGAGTTGGCGGTGCAGGAACGCGGCGTAGCAGGCGACGAGCGCGTCGGCCCACGTGATGCCGTGCCGTTCGGCGCTCTCGCGCAGTGCCGCGAGCAGTTCGGTGGACAGGATGGCCTCGGCGCGGATCGTCCGCTCGACCGCACCGCCCAGGTGGCGACCGCGGCCGTCGAGATCGGGCCACGGTGTGAGCTGGTCGCGCCAGTAGGCGCGGTCGGCCTCGAATTCGGGGCCTGCCCGATAGGCCTGCTCCTCGGCGACCAGCTCGGCGATGGTTCCGAAAGTTTGTTTCGGCGAGGGTGTTCCGCGTCGGAGGGAGGTGTAGTGGGCGGCGACTCGGCGCGAGAGCAGCGCCGCGCTGTAACCGTCGACGATGAGGTGGTGGTAGAGCTGCACGCACCAGACCACGCAGTCGGAGATCCGGATCAGCGTGTAGTTGTACAGCTGCCGGTCGACCATCCCTCGGCACCGTTGCGCGGCCTGCTCGCGCTCCAGCGCGACAGCCTCGTAGGCCAGGGCCATCGGCTCCGCGGCCGCCCGTAGATCGACGGTCGGCCGCAGCACCGCTTCGGCATCGCTCACGAATTGCCTTGGCCCGTCGGCTGTTTCGGTGAACCGCAGCCGCATGTTCTCGGCCTCGGTGACGGTGCGACGGATCGCCTCGCTCAGCAGGTCGACATCGATCGGCGCGTCCCCGGTGATTTCCAGGACCTCGCCGACCAGGTAGCGCCCGGACTCGGGATCGAAGCGCTGCGCGTTCCAGATGCCGAGCTGCGGTCCGGTCAGCGGCAACTCGAGACCATCTGTCACGGCAACTCCCTCCCTCGTCACATTCACAATCAGTTAGGTTAGCCTAACTTAACTAATTGTGGAATACCTATGTTCGGCTGCCGCATCGCCGCAGCTCTAGCGCACCTTGGCGGCATCCTGCGCCAGCGGAATCACCAGTGGCGTAGCGGTTTCCGGGTCGTCGACGATGCGGCACCGCAGTGAGAAGACCTCGTCGACGAGCTCGGCGGTCACGATGTCGGCGGGCGCACCCGTCGCGACCACCCGCCCGTCGCGCATGGCTATGAGGTGATCGGCGTAGCGGAAGGCGTGGTTGAGGTCGTGCAACACGGCCACGACGGTCCGCCCGGATTCGCGGTTCAGTGACCGGCACAGATCGAGCAACTGGATCTGATAGGCGATGTCGAGGTAGGTCGTCGGCTCGTCGAGCAGGATCAGCGGGGTGTCCTGGGCGAGCACCATCGCGATCCACACCCGCTGGCGCTGACCGCCCGACAGCTCGTCGACCATCCGCGCCGACAACTCGGTGACACCGGTCGCCGCCATCGCCGAGGCGACGGCTTCCTCATCGGCCTTCGACCACTGCCGCAGCAGCGTCTGATGCGGATAGCGGCCGCGGGCAACGAGATCGGCGACCCGGATGCCGTCCGGCGCGGTGGAGGTCTGCGGCAGTAGACCGATCTGCCTGGCCACCTGCTTCGCCGGGTAGGAACTGATCGGTTTGCCGTCGAGCACCACGGTCCCCGACTCGGGGGTGAGCAGCCGGGCCAGCGCGCGCAGCAGCGTGGACTTGCCGCACGCGTTCGGGCCGATGATCACCGTGAACTTGCCGTCCGGGATATCCACCGACAGCTGGTCGCTGATCGTGGTGCCCTTGTAGCCGAGGCGGACCCGGTCGGCGCGCAGGCGTGAAGTGTCGTTCATCTTTTCGCTTTCCTAGTTCCGTCGCGCCTCGGCGACCAGCAGATACGCCAGGTACAGGCCACCGACCGAGACGGTGACGAGGCCGACCGGCACGGTCGTCGGGGCGAACGCGTGCTGGGCGATCCAGTCGCAGGTGATCAGCAACATCGCTCCCATCGCCGCCGAGGGCGCGAGCGCGATCGACGGTGTGCGGGCCAGCTTGCGCGCCAGATGCGGTGCGGCGAGGGCGACGAACGCAATCGGGCCAGCGACCGCCGTCGCCACCGCGGTGAACGCGACGCTGAGCACGATCAGCCACAGCATCGCCCGGCTGACGTCGAGGCCGAACGCCCGGGCGGTGTCGTCACCGAGCTCGAGGATCTGTAAGCGCGGGGCCGCGGGGATGAGCGCGATCGCCAGCAGCGCGAGGATCACCACCGCGGGACCGACCTGCGGCCACGAGAGTCCGTTGAGCGTGCCCGCGCCCCAGGCCGCCGCCGACATCGCCGCGTCCAGGTCGGCGCGCAGGATCAGCCAGGTGTTGATCGAGGCGAGCATGGCGCTGACGCCGATGCCGACGATGATCAGCCGGAACCCGGCTACGTTGTGCCGGAACGCGAGGAGATGGATGACCAGCGCGGCGCCGAGCCCGCCGATCACCGCACCGGTCGCGGTCTGCAGATGCCCACCGCCCAGGGTCAGGATGGCGATCAGCGCGCCGGTGTAGGCGCCGGTGTTGAACCCGACGATGTCCGGGCTGCCCAGCGGATTCCTGGTCACCGATTGCAGAATGGCGCCGCTCACGCCCAGCGCGGCGCCGAGGATCAGTGCGAGCAGGATGCGCGGCAGCCGCCAGTCCCACACCACCAGCCGGTCGAACCGCTCGTCGCCGATCACCAGCGCGCGGAGCACCCGCAGGGGCGGGATCAGGTAGTCACCGCTGCCGAGGGCCAGCACCGCTGTCACCACCGAGATCGTGAGCAGGACAGCGCAAACCACCAGGGTGCGCACGCCGATCCGGGCGGAGAAGCGTGTTCCGCGCGGCCGGACCACCAGCATCGCGCGGCCGAAATCGATCGTCGAACTCATGCGGCGGCACCTACTCTTGCGCGACGGGCCAGCCAGATCAGTACCGGCGCCCCGAGGAACGCGGTGACCAGGCCTGCGGGAACTTCATCGGGACGAATGACGAGGCGGCCCACGATGTCGGCCGACAGCACCAGGATCGGCGCCAGCACCAGCGAATAGGCGAAGATCCAGCGTTGGTCGGGTCCGATCAGCCACCGGGCCACATGCGGAACCGCGAGACCGACGAACGCGATCGGGCCCACCGCCGCGGTCGCGGTGCCGCACAGCAGCACCACCGCCAGCGCGGTGAACAGGCGTGTGCGCCCCACGTGCGCACCCAGCGAGTGCGCCAGATCGTCGCCGAGCGCGACCGCGTTGAGCGAGCGCGCGCACAGCGCCGCGATGATCAGGCCCGCGGCGATGAACGGGGTCGCGCCGTAGAGGATCTCGAATCCGCGTCCGGTGAGTCCACCGGAATCCCATTGACGCATTTCGTCGAAAGCCTTGGGGTGCATCAGGATCAAGCCCCTGGTCAGGCCGCCGAGAACCGCGGTGGCGGCGACGCCTGCCAGTGTCAGCCGCACCGGGTCGGTGCCGGATCGTCCGGCGGTGCCCACGCGGTAGACGACCACCGACACCAGGGCGGCGCCGAGAAACCCGAACCAGACGTACGAGGTGATCTCGCTCACGCCGAACATCGCGACGGCGATGGTGATCGCGAAGGCCGCTCCCGCGTTGACGCCGAGCAGGCCGGGGTCTGCCAGCGGGTTGCGGGTCAGGCCCTGCATCAAGCAGCCCGCTACGCCGAGCGCGAGCCCGACCAGTAGCCCGAGCAGGGTGCGTGGCACGCGGTACTCGGTGACGGTCACGTGATCGGGAGTGGTGCTCACGCCGAACAGTGCCTGCCAGACATCGCCGATCGCAATGGCTTTCGTGCCGACCAGCAGGCTGAGAGCACAGACTGCGACCAGCGCGAATGCGGCAAGAAGCCACCCGCACCAACGCGGATTTCTCATCAGGGTTCTCTCTCGCGGCGAAACTGGGTCGTCTTGGAGGTTAGCCTAAGCAAGGTCTTGATAGGTGAGGCTTACCTCGCTATGGTCACATCTCGCCCGGACCGCAGCTTGTGCGCCGCGCATCTCACCACGAGGAACACGAAAGGTTCACCCCCGTGAAAATCACCAAGTTCGCCCTGCTGGCCTCCACCGTCAGCGTTGCCCTCGGCATCGCTGCCGGAACCAGCCACGCAGCACCTGCCGCGGATGAGCCGATCAACTACACGTCCACCACCACCGAGACCTCGACGATCATCGGCACCGACGCGGGCTCGATGGTGGTCGAGGACGGCGTCTTCAAGATCAAGGCCGCCAACGGCACCACCGTCGCGGGTACCGAATTGGCCTTCCGCGTAGACGAATTCGTGTTCCCGATCGCTGCCGACATCTCCGGTCGCACCGCCACGCTGACCCCGCAGTTCGACCTGGCGCACGCCACCTACAAGCCGGTCGCGCTGCCCTACGAGAACGTGGCTCCGTGGAAGAGCGAGTACGACCGTGAGCAGGCCGCCTGGAGCCGCATGACCGGCACCATCTCCCTGGGCGCCAGCATCGCCACCCTGGTCGGCGGCCTCGGCGGCGGCGCGATCGGTTGTGTGCTCGGCGGCATCGCGGGCGCCACCATCGCCTCGGCCACCATCGTCGGCATGTTCGGCCCGTTCATTCCGGCCGCGGCCGTTGGCTGCATCGCCGGCATCATGGCCATCGGCGCGCTCGGCACCCTCGCGGGCCAGATCTTCATCACCGCCCCCGTCGCGATCATGGCCGCGGTGCAGTACTTCACCACCATCAACTCCCCGATGCCGAACAACCCCGCCCCGGCCACCAAGTAGCGGTCAGGGCCTCGGCCGAATCGGCCGACTACGAACCTCGCGGAGGGGACAACTCAGCGAGAGACGAATCCCGCCCGGTCAGCATCGGGCGGGATTTGTTGTGTCCGAACCACTTCGGTCAGTCGATGTCGGATGTCTTCTCGTTCGGCGCGGGGATGTGCCGGAGCAGCCCCATGACCAGCCCGGCGGCGACGGCGGTGAGCCCGATGCCGACCACCGAGTTCACCTGCAGCGCTTGGGTGTAGGCCTCGCGGGCGACGGTGGACAACTCGGCGCCCAGCGTTTCGGGCAGTGTCGTCGCGACGTGCAGGGCGCCCGCGAGGGTGTCCTCGGCCACCTGCGCGACCTCCGGCGGGAGTCCGGCGGGCAGCTGCTCCGACATCTGCCCGCGGTAGACGGCGGTGCCGATGCTGCCGATCACCGCCACGCCCAGCGCCGCCGACAATTCCTGACCGGTTTCGGAGATGGCGGAGGCGGCACCGGCGCGCGCCGGGTCGACCGCGCCGACGATCAGGTCGAGGCCGAGGACGAACATCGGGCTCAGGCCGAGGGAGAACACCACCATGCCGGTGACGATCAGCGCCAGGTCGTCGGCGCCGGCGAGCTGAGTGAACAGCGCGTACCCGGCCATGGCGATGATCAGGCCGCCGGTCATCAGGTACGCGGGCCTGATCTTGGGCGCGAGCGCGCTCACCACCCCGGCAGCCACGACCATCGCCGCCGCCTGCGGCACGGTCCACAGACCGGCCTCGAACGCCGAAAGGCCCAGCACCAGTTGCAGATACTGCGCGAGCAGCAGGAACAGCCCACCCATCGCCAGCATGGCGACCATCAACGCGATCAGTGATCCGCTGAACCGGACATTGCCGAACAGGCGCAGGTCGATCAGCGGATCGGTCAGGCGTTGCTGACGCAGGACGAACACCGTGCCGAGTACCAGACCGCCGACCAGCACGCCGACGGCCTCGATCGACCAGCCGTCCTTGGCGAGCTCCTTGATGCCGTAGATGACGCCCATCACCGACAGCAGTGACAGGACCGCGCTGAGAATGTCGAGCTTGCCCGGATTCGGGTCCTTGTACTCGGGCAGCAGGAACGGGCCGGTCGCCAGCAGCAGCACCATCGCGGGCACCGCCACCAGGAATACCGAACCCCACCAGAAGTTCTCGAGCATCGCGCCACCGACGAGCGGTCCGATCACCATGCCGACCATGAAACTGGTCATCCACACGCTGATCGCGGCGGTGCGCTGGCGGTCGTCGTGGAACATGTTGCGGATCAGCGCCAGCGTGGACGGCATCAGCGTCGCGCCCGCGATGCCGAGCAGCGCGCGGGTGCCGATCAGCATGTTGGCGCTGGTCGAGTACGCGGCGATCACGGAGGCGGCGCCGAAGGCCAATGCGCCGGTCATCAGGAGTTTGCGCCGGCCGATGCGGTCGCCGAGGGTACCCATGGTGATGAGGAAGCCGGCGACCAGGAAGCCGTAGATGTCGAGAATCCACAGCAATTGGGAGCTGCTGGGTTCGAGTGCTTCGCTGATGCGCGGGATCGCCAGGTACAGCACGCTCAGGTCCATCGAGATGAGCAGCGTCGGCAGGGCGAGGACGGCCAGTCCGATCCACTCCTTGATCCCGGCCGTCGTGGCGGATTCCGGCGGGGACTGGTCGCGCTGAGTGGACGTCACCCTACGACCGTACCGACGCCTTCGCCTACGGTGCCAGCGAGTTTTCGCGTCGGTGCGCGTCGTAAGTCATTGGACATTCCGGGCCGAGGGCCACGATCATGGGCTCGGTGTCCACACGTAATGAACAGCTCAGGCTCGTCGATTCGCCGCGTCAGCCGCAGGATCAGGGCGAGCCGTTTCCGTGGTCGGCGACCATCGACTCCACCTATTCGACCCGCGACGCGATCGACGCGCTCGCCCTTGCCCCGTTCCTGCGCGGCGACCAGCCGTTCGCCCGCCAGGCCCACCTCGACCGGGTGCGCCCCGACGCGGCGCTGCGGCCCGCCGACTCGCGGATCGTGCGCTCGGTCGCCGACGACGACAGCAGCGCCTTGCTCGCCGCCGGTGACGGCTGGGCATTGCGGGCCGTGCGGTGGGCGAGCGGTTCGGCCACGATCGAAGTGACCGCGGTGAGCGACGAACTCGCCGTCGACGTGCTGGCGCAGGCCACCGACGGGGCATCACTGTCACGCGACAGTGCGGCCACGGTCGAGATGGGATTCTGGCACATGGACGTCCGGCGCCCCGCGCGCAGACGGCGCCAGATCGCGGCGCCCGCGTGGGCGGAGATCCGTGGCAACTACACCGGCTCGGTGTCCGCGAGCATGGAGCGATTGATGGGGCTCGGCGTCGCCGATATCAAGGGACGGCTGGTGCTGCTGCACGGTGAGCCCGGCACCGGCAAGACCACCGCGCTGCGTGCGCTCGCGCGGTCGTGGGCGCCGTGGTGTCAGGTCGACTGTGTCGTCGATCCGGAAGAACTGTTCAGCAATCCCGGCTATCTGATGGAAGTCGCGGCGGGTGCCGACGGCGACGACGAGGACGGCCGCTGGCGGCTGCTGGTGCTGGAGGACTGCGACGAACTGATCCGTGGTGAGGCGAAAGAAGCAGCGGGGCAGAAGCTTTCGCGTCTGCTCAATCTCACCGACGGCATGCTGGGCCAGGGCCGCAATGTGCTGATCGCGATCACCACCAACGAAGACCTCTCCCGGCTGCACCCCGCCGTGGTGCGGCCGGGCCGCTGCCTGGCCCAACTCGAGGTCGGCCGGCTCTCGGCGACGGAAGCCGACGAGTGGCTGGCCCGCCAGGACGGCGCTGCCGCCGAGTCGAGCTTTCCCGACGGCGCGACCCTGGCCGAACTGGTCGCCCACCGCGACGGCGGGATCCAGATCCGATCCACCATCGACCACTCGACCGACGTCGGCATGTACCTCTAGCGTTCCCGTGCGCAGACGGCCTTTCCGGATTCGGCCGGAGGGCCGTCGGGCGTGCGGGTCAAGGTGTGCCGACGGGGCGGATGTGCGCCCTGACCAGCTCGGTGAGGTGACGGCCGACGCGGTCGAGCGGCTCGGTGCTGTGCTTGGCCAGCGACATCACCACCGCGCCCTCGATCGTGGCGATGACGGTCGTCGCCAAGGAGCTGGCGGTGTCGGGGTCGATGTTCTCCGCGCGGAGCCGGGTCTCCAGTGTCCGCTCCCAGTCGTCGAACGCCTCGCCTGCCGCGTCGGCCGCCGCGGGTGACTCCGAGCGTCCGAGTGCCGCGGCCACGATCGGGCAGCCGGCGAGGAAGTCGCTGGACTCGACGACTTGTTTCCACGCGTCGGCGAACGACGCGATGGTTTCCTCCGGCTTGGTGGTCTTGCTGAAGGTCTCGATCAGCGTGGTCATCGCCCGGCCCGCGACTCGGGTGGCCTCGGTGATCAACTCGGACTTGCCGCCGGGGAAGTTCAGGTAGATAGTCCGGCGGGAGAGCCCGCTGTGGTCGAGCAGGTTCGCGACACCGGTCCCGGCTACGCCGTTGCGGCGCACCAGGTCGATCGTGCTCTGGACGAGTCCGTCGCGCGCTGCCATCGACATCCTTTCGATCGGTCCGATTGAAGTATACCGATCGGTGTACTACCGTCGAGTAAGTACACCGATCGGTGTACTCGACGTGATCCGCGGAGGAGCCGACGATGACAGCCCTGAGCGATCCGCTCGCCCTGCCGTGCGGCCAAGTGCTGCCCAACCGGCTGATGAAGGCCGCGCTCAGCGAGGGGCTCGGTACCGCCGCCGGTGCGCCGGACGAACGGCTCGAGCGGCTCTACAGCCGTTGGGGCACCGGCGGTTTCGGTCTGGTGGTCACCGGCAACGTGATGGTCGACCACGACCACCTCGGTGAGCCGGGCAATGTCGTGATCGCCGACGAACGCCACCTCGACGACCTGCGCCGCTGGGCACGAACCGCCAAGGACGGTGGCGCCCGGCTCTGGATGCAGATCAATCACCCTGGCAGGCAGGCGAATCCGCTCGCGACCCGGTCGCAGCCGGTAGCGCCCTCGGCGATCGGGCTCGGTCTGCCCGGCATCCCGGCGCCGCGCGCGCTCACCGACGCCGAGATCGTCGACATCGTGCGCCGATTCGCCGCCACCGCGCGGATCGCCGAGCGCGCGGGCTTCGACGGCGTGCAGATCCACGGCGCGCACGGCTACCTCGTCTCGCAGTTCCTCTCACCGCTGGCCAATCAGCGCGACGACCGCTGGGGTGGTGACCCGCAACGGCGGGCGCGATTCGTGCTGGAGGTGGTGCGCGCGATCAGGGCCGAGGTATCGACGTCGTTCGCCGTCGCGATCAAGCTCAACTCCGCGGACTTCCAGCGCGGCGGCTTCACCGAGGACGAGTCGCGCGAGGTGGTGCGCCGCCTCGCCGCCGAGCAGCTGGATCTGATCGAGATCAGCGGCGGCAGTTACGAATCGCCGGCGATGATGGGCCGGCCGGCGGCGCGTTCGGCGAGCACCGTCGCACGCGAGGCGTACTTCCTCGAGTACGCCGAGTCGGTCCGGGCGGCCGCCGGGTCGGTGCCACTGGCCGTTACCGGCGGATTCCGTTCCCGCGTCGCTATGGTCGACGCGGTCGAGTCGGGAGAGTGCGATGTGGTCGGCCTCGGCAGGCCGAGTGCGGTGGCGCCGAATGCCGCGGGTGACATCCTGCACGAGCGCACCGCGCGACTGCATTCCCCGCAGATCTCGCTGCGCCTGCCCGCGCGCGTATCCACACTGTCCAATGTCAAGAGCCTCGAAGGTGCCCTCGACCTGCAGTGGCACACTGATCAGCTGCATCTGCTCGGGGCGGGCGACGAGCCCGACCCCGACCGCACACCGTGGCTTACGGTAGCGGCCATGCTGAAGCATCACGGCGTCGACGCGTTCCGAAGCAGAAGGGGATCGACCATGAACAACAAGGACCCGAAGCGGCGCAAGTTCGAGGTCGAGCGGGCGGTGGGTCGCTACGTCGCCAACCCGGCGGTCCGCGCGCTGAGCCGGATCGGCATCCGCACCTCGTTCGCGACCGAGCTCGAGACGATCGGACGCAAATCCGGGCAGGCCAGGGTGGTGCCGGTCTCGGTGGCGTTCGACGACAGCGGCGCGTGGGTGATCAGCCAGCACGGGACCAGGTCGGGGTGGGCCGCCAATATCGGCGCGGAACCGACAGTGCGGGTCCGCCAGGGGAAGCGGTGGCGAACCGGGACCGCTGAGCTGCGCCCGGCCGACGATGTCGTCGCGCGGGCTCGCACCTTCGCACCCAATCCGGTGTTCGCCGGGCTGACCGCGGCCACCTTCCGCGCATTGCAGAGCACGCCGGTCTCGGTCCGGATCACCTTCACCGACTGACGACGTTCGCCGTGGCCGCGCAGGCCAGGGTGAGGACCAGCGGAACGGTCAGCGCCGCGGTGAGCGGGATCACGGCGGTGAGCCAGCCGATCATCGCGGGGCCCGCGAGCAGGCCGAGGTAGCCGATGGTGAAGACGCGCGACATGTCCGTGGCTGCTGTCGTGCCGCCGAGATTGCCCGCGGTGGAGAAGATCTGGGGGACGCCGCCCGCCAGGCCGAGGCCACACATCGCCCAGCCGAGCAGGGTGAGTGGCAACCACGGCGATCCGATGACCACCGCGAATCCCGCTGCGGCGAGCAGACTTCCGTAGCGAACGATAGCGACCGGGCCGATCGCACCGGTCACCCTGTCCGCGAGGAATCGTCCGAGGGTCATCGTCGCGGAGAAGGCGCCGAAGGCAAGGGCGGCATCGGCTTCGGAAGTATCGAGGCGCTCGCGAACCTGGAGCGCGCTCCAGTCGGCCGCCACGCCCTCCGCGAGTAGCAGCACGAACGCGACGGCCCCGAGCGAGAGCACTTTTCGGGCCCGCTGGTGTCGTTCGCCGTGCTGGTCGGTGCGATTCTCGGCGCGGGGCCGAACAGAAGCGGCGGGACCGGAGGTTCCGGGCAGTGAACCTGTCGAGCTGCCCGCGTCGGTGCAGTGTCGCAGGTCCGCCGGTTCGCTTGCGTCGGCTGTCGGCCGCTCTCGCGCGCTGTTCGCGGATCGCGCACCCTCGTTGTCGTAATCTTCGAGGTGCGAGGGTGATTCGGGCTGTTGACGGCCGAGCAGGTGCGGCACCAGGGCAGCGGTGACGACCAATCCCGCGATCCCGGCGCACGTCAACGTCAGCTGCGGCGGCCACTGCGCGTACTGCGCGGCCGCGCCCGCCAGCGACCCGACGAACCCGCCCGCCGAGAACATCGCATGGAAGGCGGACATGATCGGCCGGTGATACGCCCGTTCGACGTACACCGCCTGGGTGTTCATCGATACGTCGAGGGCGCCCATGCCGAACCCGAAGCACGCCACAGCGATCGCCAAGGTGATCGGGCTGGTCGCCAGTCCCGGGCCGAGCACGGTCACCGAGATCGCCGACGCGGCCGAGGCGACCAGTGTGCGGCTGCCGAACCGGTCGGCAGCCGGGCCCGCGAGCCGCATGCCGACGAGCGCGGCGCCGGCCATCAGTAGCACGAGCACGCTGAGCATCGAGGCCGACACCCCGGCTCGGTCGGTGATCGCCGGAATGTGGACCACCCACATCGCGAGCAGCACCCCGTTCAGCGTGAAGGCCGCGAACACGGCGGCGCGGGCCGTCCGAAACTTGCGGTCGATCGTCGCTGAACCCACCACTTCGACGGTACCGCCTCGGCGCGGGGGTACCCGGCAATTCAAGATCACCAGGCCCTACGAGTTCGCCGTTCGGGCGCTGTCTCGGTGCGGGCCTGGTGATCAACTGTCCGACTACTGCCGAGGCGTCCAGGCGCCGGTGGCGGCGGTTTCCTTGGCGTAGTCGGTGAAATCGCGCGCCTCGCGGCCGAGGGCTCGGCGGACACCGTCGGCGGTGGCGGTGTTGCGGCCGTCGAGGATGGTGCCGAACAGGTAGTCGAGCAGGCTGATCACGTCATCGGGGACCTGGTATTCGCTCAGGGCCGCAACGAATTCCGGCCGGGAGACGGGAACGAAGGCGATCTCGCGACCGGTGGCCGCGGCGATCTCGCCGACCGCGTCGGCGAAGGTCAGGGCGCGGGGGCCGGTGAGTTCGTAGAGCTGACCCGCGTGGCGCGCGTCGGTGAGCGCGGCCGCCGCCACCTCGGCGATGTCGTCGACGTGCACGAACGGTTCCGGCACATCGCCGTTGGGCAGCGCCACCGCACCGGCGAGCACGTCGTCGACGAAGGCGCCTTCGCTGAAGTTGTGCGCGAAGAAGGCGCAGCGCACGATGGTCCAGCTCAGACCCGAATTCTGCACGATCTCTTCGCATTCCAGCGCTTCGGGTTCGCCGCGACCGGACAGCAGCACCACCGAGCGCGCGCCCGCGGCTCGGGCGGCGGCGGTGAACGCACGGATGATGTCCGGGGCCCCGGGTACGGCGAGGTCGGGCTGGAAGGCGAGGTAGACGGAGTCGACGCCGGCGAGCGCGGGCGCCCAGGTCTGCCGGTCGGTCCAATCGAAGGGGATCGCCGCGGTGCGTGAGCCGTGGCGGACCGGTCGGCCCGCGGCTTCGAGGAGGGCCGCCACCCGGCTGCCGGTCTTGCCGGTAGCGCCGGTGATGAGGGAAAGCTGCTGGTGAGAAGCGGTGTTTGTCATAAGACAAGTACACCGTCGCGCGGCCCGCGGCGACATCGTCGTGCCGCTCACGAACATGCGTTGTCGTCTACGGGTTGTCGTCTACTGTGGAGTGGTGGATGCGTTAGCCGGTCTGCTCGAAGGTCCACGCGCCCGCGGTGCGTTCCTCATGTGTTCGCTGCTGAACCCACCGTGGTCGCTGCGCGTGCAGGACGAAGCCCCGCTCACGGTGCTCGCGATGATCCGCGGAAAGGCTTGGGTCAGCACCGATTCCATGCCGCCGCGGCAACTCGGCGCGGGCGACGTCGCGGTTTTCCGTGGGCCGCAGCCGTATACGGTGGCCGACGATCCGGCGACCGAACCCCAGGTCGTCATCCAGCCGGGGCAGGTCACCACGACGCCCGAGGGCGAGATCCTGTGCGAGACACTGAGTCTGGGCGTGCGCCAGTGGGGCACCGATATCGACGGCGAGACGCTGATGGTCACCGGAACCTACGAATCCGCGGGCGCGGTGAGCAGACGGTTGCTGCGTGCGCTGCCGCAGGTCGCGGTGCTGCCGCGCGGCGAGCTCGATACCCGCCTGCTCGATCTGCTCGTCGACGAAGCGACCAAGGACCTGCCCGCGCAGACCGCCGTTCTCGACCGCCTGCTCGACCTGCTGCTCATCGCCGCCCTGCGTGCCTGGTTCGCCCGCGACGACGCCCCCGCCTGGTACCACGCCTACAGTGATCCGCTGGTCGGCAAGGCCCTGCGCCTGCTCCAGCACAATCCGGCCCATCCGTGGACGGTGGTCGCCCTGGCCGAAGCGGTCGGCATGTCCCGGGCCGCGCTGGCCCGCCGGTTCAGCGAGCTGGTCGGGGAACCGCCGATGAGCTTTCTGACCGAATGGCGGCTCTCGCTCGCCGCCGATCTGCTCGCCGAATCCGACGCGACGGTGGAATCCATCGCTCACCAGGTCGGATACGGCAGCGCCTTCGCCCTCAGCACCGCCTTCAAACGGCACTTCGGGGTGAGCCCGCGCGACCACCGGCAGGGGAGCGCGGCATGATGGCCCGATGAGCTATCCCGTCCTGTGGCCGATGCCGACCCGGTGGGCCGACAACGACCAGTACGGCCACGTGAACAACGTGACCTACTACTCCTACTTCGACACCGCCGTGAACGCCTGGCTGATGCGCGCCACCGGTACCGACATCACCGAGCTGCCCGCGCTCGGCGTCGTCGCGCAGACGTCGTGCCGATTCCATGGCTCGGTCAGCTTTCCCGACCAGCTCCAGGTGGGCCTGCGGATCGCCCGCCTCGGCACCTCGAGCATCACCTACGACCTGGCGATCTTCCGCGCGGGCGACGGCGGGCTCGAGCTCGCCGCCACCGGCGAATTCGTCCACGTCTATGTCGACGCCGACACCCGCAAACCGGTGGCGATCCCCGAGGTGGTGCGGACAGCAGCCGCGGAGCTCGTCACCGAGTAGCGTTTACGAGGCTATGACGCCGACCTCGGGGCAATGTCGACTCTGAAGCCCGTCGTGGCACAGCTTTCAGGATGCAATGACGCCGACCTCGGGCCACTCGCTGCCGCGGCGGGCGCGCAGGATGATCTGGCCCGCGGGCGAGTCGGGTGGTCCGGGGAGGGCGGCGAAGGTCTTCTTGTCGATGACCAGGGACGAGTCGAGTTGTTCTCGGCTCGGCCCCCATAGGTACTCGACCTCGGTGAGCTCGTCGCGAATCTTCTTGAAATACATCAGGTGCGCCATCGCCGGATCTCCGCGTAGACCTTCACCGATCAGCGGATCGTGACCGGCGGCTTGGAGACTATCGTGGCAGGAATCGAGCGATCTCGCCGCTACCTCGCCGAATTTTTTCGGGCGCACCGTCCGCTGTTCACGCGCGCAGCATGGTCTGGAACCGGCGCATACCGGAAATCCACCGGTCGTAGTCCGAACCCTTGTTGCGGTACATCTGCAGTACCTCGGGGTGCGGCAGGATCAGGAAGTGTTCGGCGGCCATCGCCTCGACGACAGTTTCGGCGACTTCTTCGGGGGAGAGCACCGCGCCCGCGGTCTTCACGGCCTTGATCGCCAGCGCGCCCGCCTCCGGGTCGTCGGGGATGAGCGCACCGGTGAGCAGCTGGGTGTCCACACCCATCGGACACAGGCAGCTCACGCGAATGCCCTTGTCGCCGTAGGTCACCGAAAGCCATTCGGCGAAGCCCACCGCAGCGTGTTTGGTCACCGAATAAGGGGCGGAACCGATTTGGGTGAGCAGCCCCGCGGCGGAGGCGGTGGAGACGAAGTAGCCACTGCCACGCTCGAGCCAACCGGGAACGAGCAGTTTCGCGGCCCGCACGTGGGCCATCACATTAACCTCGATGGTGCTCGCCCACTGGGCCTCCGTGCTGTCCAGGCCGGGACCGCCGCCGATGCCCGCGTTCGCGAAATACAGGTCCACCGGACCGAATTCGCGTTCGGCGGTGGCGATCGACTCCGCCACGACCTGCTCGTCGGCCACATCGCCGCCGACCGCGATCGCGTTGTCACCGAGGTCGGCCGCTACCTTCGCCGCGCTGTCCACATCGAGATCGGCGACGACGACCTTCGCGTCACCGGCGACGAGACGATAGGCGAGTGCGGCACCGATACCCGCACCCGCGCCGGTGACGATCGCGACCTTGCCTGCTATCTCCATCCCCGCACAGTAACTTTTGGAGCGCTGGCGCGCTCGAGTTCGCGCCCATGGCGGTCCCGTGCGGGGCTGGGAGTGCGGTCATGGCGGTGGCGCGGTGTGGTTTATGACTCGATCAGGTGGCGACGGCGGGGCTCGTGGTCGTTGGTTCGTCTTCGGTGGCGGGTTCTTCCGTATCGGCCGGTGTGACGATCGCGGCGCGGGCCATCGCGCCGAGCGGGGTGTGGTTGAAGACCAGGTTCAGCAAGAACGCGGTGGCCGCGCCGAGGGTGACGCCGCTGTCGAGAAGGATCTGCGCCGAGGTGGGGAACTTGTCGAACATGTCCTTGGTGAACACCGGCAGCAGGCCGATGCCGATGGCGGTGGCCGCGACGGTCGCGTTGACCCGGTCCGTCAGATCGGCTTCGAGCAGTGTGGTGACGCCGACGATGGCGACCGTCGCGAACAGCACCAGCCCGACGCCGCCGACCACCGGCTTCGGAATCACCGCCACCACCTCGCCGATGCGGGGCACCAGCCCGAGCACCACCAGGATCGCGCCGCTCACCGCGGTGACATACCGGCTGAAGACCCTGGTCGTGGCGACCGCGCCGACGTTCTGATTGAAGATCGTGTCGACGAACGCGGTGAAGATGCCGCCGAGCACACCCGACAGGCCGTCGCCCACCAGGCCGCGCGCGAGATCGCCCCTGCTCAGTGGTTTTCCAGTGATCTCGCTGATCGCCAGCATGCTCGCGGTCGACTCGGCGAACACCACGGCCATCACGATGCTCATCGCCACCACGGCGGTCACCGGGAACTGTGGCGACCCGAAGTGGAACGGCTGCGGGATCCCTATCCAGTCGGCGGTACCGATCCCGACGGTGGTGATCAGTCCCATCGGCAGCGCGATCACGATGCCCGCGACCAGCGCGATCAGCACACCGAGTTGCGACCACACGCCGCGTCCGAGGCAGACGAAGCCCACCGCGATCAGCACCACCACCGCCGCCAGCCCGATATTGGAGGGCGAGGCGAAGCCGGCCGACTTCGGGTCGGTCCCGATGATCAGGCCCCCGGCGACCCCGATCAGCGATACCCCGACCACGGTCAGGACGGTTCCGGTGACCAATGGCGGGAAGAACCGCACCACCCGCGCGAACGGCCACGCCAGCGCCACCCCGACCACACCGCCGACCAGCATCGACCCGTACACGGCGTCGAGGCCGTACTCCTTGGCGATCAGGATCATCGGGTTGAGCCCGACGAACGTTGCGCCGCAGACGATCGGCAACCGCGCACCGGCCAGCTTGCCGACACCGAGGCTCTGCACCAGCGTGATGATGCCCGCGACCAGCAGGTCCGCACTGATCAACAGCGCGATCGTCGCCCGGTCCAGCCCCGCGGCCGCGCCGAAGACCAGCGGCACGGTGATACAGCCGGTGTACATGATCAGGACGTGCTGGATGCCGAACGCCAGTTGCCGAGCGAACGGCAACCGGGTGTCGACGGGATGCGCCTCACTCATGTAACAGGTTGTAGTCCCCGTTTTTTACCGTGAGTGAGCGCCGTGTTTCGTCGGCGTTGCGGGTCGGATATATCACCCGGTGGGTTCAATACTGCTGGTAGCCGCCCTGTGGGTAGTTCGGTTGCTGCTGTGCTGCCCGGATCCAGCGCCCGGTCGACCCGGCCGCGGCCAGGCACAGGATCAGCGTCGCGAACCCGGCTTGGATCAGGCCGATGGCCACACCCGCGACCGAGCTCACCCCGGATCCGAGAGTGAACACGAGGGAGACGAGGCCGCCGAGCGCGGTGAGCGACGCCAGGATGATGATGATCACTCGGCCGGCCGATTTGCGGAGGAACAGCAGCGTCGCGCCGATGAACCACAGCCCGGCGACGACGGCTCCGACCACGAAGTAGGTCATCACCATGGACGAGACGGGCACGGACTTGTACCCGAAGCTGCCGTCCGGCAACTGGACCAGCGGGCCGGCGCTGTTGTCCCCCACCATCGCGTAGCCGATCGCCAACCCTGCCGCGCCTATCAAGGAAAGCAGCAGGGCGAGCACAGCTGCGGTGATCGCCGTGCCCCCGGTAGCGGGTGGTTGGGGATAGCCGTATCCGGGTGCACCAGGGCCGGGCGTTCCGTATCCGGGAGCGCCGTACCCGGGCCCGGGAACGCCGTATCCGGGAGCTCCGGGGCCCGGTGCGCCATATCCGGGAAGGGCTTGGCCATACGGGTTGTAGCCCTGCTGGCCGACCGGCGGATAGCCCTGACCTTGCTGCTGCCCATACGGATACCCCATGACGCCCCCTTTTTCCTCGGATACACCTGCCGAAATTCGTTCGCACGGTGCGCGGTCCGGTCGGACGCGCACCGGCCCGAACTATACGGCCGGGTCCCGACGCGTGCTCAGATGCGGCTGAGCAGCGTCAACGGGTCCTCCAGGAAACCCGCTGTGGTGGCGAGGAAGCGGGCGCCGAGTTCGCCGTCGACCATGCGGTGGTCGAAGCTGAGGCCGAGGGTGGTGACCCAGCGCACGGCCAGTTCGTCACGGAAAACCCAGGGGCGCTTGCGGATCGAGCCGAGGCACAGGATCGCGGCCTCGCCCGGATTCACCAGCGGGACTCCGCTGTCGACACCGAAGACGCCCACGTTGGTGAGGGTGAAGGTGCCGCCGCGCAGGTCGTTCGGGGTGGCGTTGCCGGAGCGGGCGGTGTCGGCCGCCCAGCTGATCTCGCGGCACAGCTCGCGCAGGCTCAGTGACTGAGCCTCCTTGAGATTGGGCACCATCAGGCCGCGATCCGAGGCGACCGCGATCCCCAGGTTCACATAGTGCTTGGTGACGATCTCCTGGTTCTGCTCGTCCCACGCGGTATTGATCCCCGGATACTCCGCGATCGCCGCCAGCGTGGCCTTGGCGACCAGCGCCAGTGGCGTGAGCGTGAGACCTTCGAAGGACTTGGTGGTGCGCAGGTGATCGAGCAGTTCCATCGAGGCGGTGCAGTCGACGGTGACGAAGGTGCTGGCCTGGGGAATCGTGCGCGAACTGGCCTGCATCGCGGCGGCGGTGCGCTTCCGGATGCCCGTGACGGGAGTGCGTTCTTCCCGGGCGGTCGGCTCGATCAGGCCGTCCCCGTCGGTGATGTGGCCGTTGGACGGAGCGCGCACGACATCGCCGAGGCGGGCGGGGGTGCGCGGCTGGGTCACCGGCACGGCCGAGCGCACATCGTCGACGGTGACCGCGCCCTCCGGCCCCGACCCCGCGACGAACCACAGGTCGATGCCGAGTTCCTTGGCCAGTTTGCGGGCCGCCGGAGTCGCGGCGGCGCGATGGGTGCTCGGCGTGCTCGAGGCCATGGACGGCGTGGCTTTCCTTCTCCGCGAGGTCGATTCGGCCTCGGGCCCATAACCCACCAGCACGTTCGTGCGGGGCTCCGCGGTCGGTGGGGCCGACACCTCGAGATCGTTGCGCACCCGGATCAGCGGCGCGCCGACCGGGACGGTGTCACCGGGCTGAGCGAGCAGTTCGACCACGACCCCGGAGAACGGCGACGGCAGCGCCACCACCGCCTTCGCGGTCTCCACCTCGGCGATGGTCTGGTTCAGTTCCACCGTGTCGCCGACCGCGACGGCCCAGGACACCAGGTCGCCGTCGGCCAGGCCTTCACCCAGGTCGGGAAGGCGGAACTCGAGAACATGACCGTCGTCATCGGCGGCTGGTTCCGGCACGAGGGCACCTTTCATCACGCGGCTAGACAGCGGTCGACCGCCGCCAGAATGCGGTCGGGGTCGGGCAGGTGGTGCTTTTCGAGCTTAGCCGGGGGGTAGGGGATGTCGTAGCCACCGACGCGCAGCACCGGCGCCTCGAGGTGATAGAAGCAGCGTTCGGTGACGCGGGCCGCGATCTCGGCGCCGAGCCCGGCGAACACGGGCGCCTCGTGCACGATGACCAGCCTGCCGGTCTTGTCCACCGATTCCGCGATCGTGTCGACGTCGATCGGCGAGAGACTGCGCAGGTCGATCACCTCGAGCGAATGTCCTTCCTCGGCGGCGATCTTCGCCGCGGTGAGCGCGGTGGCGACGGTACCGCCGTAGGCGACGACGGTGGCGTCGGCACCGCGGGTGCAGACCCTGGCCCTGTGCAGGGGCAGATCCGGTTCGCCTTCGAAATCTACGTCGGCCTTGTCCCAATAGCGACGTTTCGGTTCGAAGAAGATCACCGGGTCGTCCAGTGAGATCGCCTGGCGAATCATCGAATACGCGTCGGCGGGCGTACTCGGTGATACAACGCGAAGGCCCGCGGTATGCGCGAAATACACCTCGGGTGATTCCGAATGGTGCTCGACCGCGCCGATGCCACCGCCGAACGGAATGCGGATCGTCAACGGTGCCTTCACTTTTCCGCCGGTACGGTTGTGGATCTTGGCCACCTGCGACACGATCTGGTCGAAGGCCGGATAGACGAAACCGTCGAACTGGATCTCCACCACGGGGCGGTATCCGCGCAACGCCATCCCGAAAGCCGTTCCGACGATGCCGGATTCGGCCAGTGGTGTGTCGATGACGCGATTGTCGCCGAAATCCTTCTGCAAGGTGTCGGTTACGCGGAACACACCACCGAGCCGGCCGATGTCCTCGCCGAGCAGGACGACTTTGGCGTCGTCTTCCATCGCGCTGCGCAGGCCGACGTTGAGGGCGCCGGCGAAGGTGGTGATCATGACTGCGCTCCTTCGGCGAGGTAGGCCGAGAGCTGTTGGCGCTCTTCGGTCATCAGTGGATGCTCGGTCGCGTAGACGTTGTCGAACATCCGCACGGGATCGGGGTCGGGCATTTCGATTGTCGCGGTGCGCAGCCGGCGGGCGACCTCGTCGGCCTCGTCGGTGACCTGCCGGGTGAATTCGGGGGAGAGGTCGCCATCGCGGTCGAGGAGTAGACGCACGCGCTCGATGGGGTCGCGCTGGGCCCAGTACTCGGTGTCGGCGGCGGTGCGGTAGCGGGTCGGGTCGTCGGCGGTGGTGTGCGGGCCCATCCGGTAGGTCATCGCCTCGATGAAGGTGGGGCCGCCGCCGGTGCGCGCGCGTTCGACGGCCTGGCGGGTGACCGCGAGGACGGCGAGCACATCGTTGCCGTCGACCTGCACGCCCGGAATCCCGTAACCATCGGCTCGGCGGACCAGCGGGGTATGGCTCTGCACGGCCACCGGTTCGCTGATCGCCCACTGGTTGTTCTGGCAGAAGAACACGACCGGCGCGCTCCACGCCGCGGCGAATCCGAGTGCCTCGGCGAGGTCGCCCTGGCTCGTCGCACCGTCGCCGAAGTAGGCGATGGTGGCGATATCGGCGCCGTCGAGATGGGCGGCGAAGGCGTAACCGGTCGCGTGCAGCCCCTGGGATCCGACGACGATATTGGCATTGGTCATCTTGACCTCGCCGGGGTCCCAGCAGTGGTGTGAGACGCCGCGCCAGAGGGCGGTGAGCTGCTCGGGCGCGACGCTACGGCAGTAGGCGACGGCGGTTTCGCGGTAGGAGCAGAACACGTAGTCGTCGGGGTGCAGCGCGTGCGCCGAGCCGACCTGCGCGGCTTCCTGGCCGAGCAGCGGCGGCCACAATCCGAGCTGGCCCTGGCGTTGCAACGCGGTCGCCTCGATGTCGATCCGGCGGGTGATCACCATGTCCCGATACAGCTGCCGCAACCGCTCGGCATCGATGTCGGCGACGAGCGCGCCGTGCTCCCTGTCGAACACCCGGCGGCCGTCGGGCTGAACCAGCTGGACCGGGTAGGTCTGCTTCTGCGACATCGTGATCGCCTCCTCGCCACCGCGCCTTGTGGGCCGATGCAGGTACGCCACTCCGCTGAGTGCGATGTGTATCACTCAGCATCCACCATAACGCGGTGTGCGCAAGCGGTACGCGCGCACCTGAGCAGAATGCATGGTCTGCAGGGGTGGTGCGCTGTCATACTGCGTTGTATGACCAGTCGCGAACCGGACGTGACACTCGACGCCACCGACGCGCGTTTGCTGCGTGAGCTGAACGCCAATCCCCGTGCCACCGGGGTGGAGCTCGCGGCGCGCCTCGGCCTGTCGCGCAACACGGTGCAGGCGCGTCTGGCGCGCTGGGACAGCGGTGGGGTGCTCGGCAGCTTCGAACGCCGGGTGGAACCGCGCGCCCTCGGCTACCCACTGGCAGCGTTCGTCGCGGTCGTGGTCGACCAGCACCGACTCGACAGCGTGGTGGACGAGCTGGCCGACGTCCCCGAGGTCACCGAGGTCTGCGGGATGACCGGCGCCACCGATCTCACCGTCCGCATCGTCGCCCGCGACGCCGACGACCTCTACCGCATCGCGGGCCGAATCCTGAAGATCCCCGGCGTGGAGCGCACCAATATGGCCCTGGTCATGCGTGAGCTGGTGGGACCGCGGACCGGCCCGTTGCTCGACCGGCTGGCCGGACCGAACTGAACTCGGCCCCGCCGCCGGACCCTCAGGTGCCGGTGGGCAGGAAGCGGCGCACGACGAGTCCGGCTACCAGCGCCCAGAAGGCGCCGCCGATGCCGAAGAGGGTGGTGCCGGAGGCGGCGACGAGGAAGGTGACCAGGGCTGCCATGCGATGGGCGGGGTCGCTGAGCGCGCCGGTCAGGGCGGCGGCGAGGGTGGCGAGGAGGGCAAGGCCCGCGACGGTTTCGATGGTGCCCGCCGGCGCGGCGGCGATGAGAGTGACCAGGGCGGCGGAGGCGAGGCCGAGGACGAGGTAGCCGGCGCCCGCTGTCGCCGCGGCGATCCACCGGCGTTTGGGGTCGGGGCTCGCCGACGGTGCGGCGGCGAGGGCGGCGCTGATCGCGGCGAGGTTGATCGCGTGGCCGCCCGCTGCCGCACCGAGGATGGTGCCGATACCGGTGACGAGCATGGCCGGACGCCACGGGACCTGGAAGTCGAACGAGCGCATCACCGCGACGCCCGGAATGTTCTGCGAGGCCATGGTGACGATGTAGAGCGGGATGGCGATGCCGACGACGGCCTGCCAATGCCACTGGGGGACAGTCCATTCCACAGTCGGAACCATGGCGGACAATTCCAGGTGCCGGTTGTTCACCACGATGTCGATGCCCGTACCGACGGCCGCCGTGGCGAAGGCGACGAGCACGGCCCACTTGGGTGCGAACCGTTGCAGGACCAGCCACACCACGATGACCGGGACCACCACGGCGGGCGAGGTGCGCAGCGCCTGCACCGGGGCCAGGCACAGCGGAACGAGGACACCGGCCAGCATCGCCTGCGCGATCGGCACGGGGATCGCGGCCACCAGCGAGCCGAGCCGCTGCCACAACCCGGTGATCACGATCAGTACGCCGGTCACCGCGAAGGCCGCGACCGCGCCCGGCCAGCCGCCCGCGACCAGTCCGGTGCTCGCGAGCAGGGCGGCACCCGGCGTGGACCAAGCCAGCGTGATCGGGATCCGGTACCGCACACTCAGCAGCAGAATGCCGATGCCCTGAGTGAAGCACAGGATCAGCAGGCCCGACGCGGCCTGCGCCGGACTCGCCCCCACCGCGCGCAAACCACTCAGCACCACCGCGAACGAACTCGTGAAGCCGACCAGTGCCGTGATGGCGCCCGCACCGAGCGGCTGTGCGATGCCCGCCGGTTTGTCGGCGATATCGGGCGAAGTGGTGGAGACCTGCGACATTGTGCCGATACTGCCCGACGCGGTGGGGGTCGTCGCCTGCCAGTCTCGCGAAAGTGGCCTGATTCGTGCGTGCCGATGGTGGGTCCAGTTTCGCGACCGGCCTGTGAACGATGCGACCGGGTTCGCGGGCCCGGCGTCGTGCGTTGCCGCGCCGGAGTCACCGGCACGGTCGGCGTTGCCGGGTGAAGTCGTGCGTCGACAGGTGCCGCGGAGCCGGTTCGATGCGTAGGGTGTCGAGGACGGTTTCGCAGGCGGGGGCTTGGAGGAGGAGTGGGAGTGGGCGCGGTATTGATTACCTCGGCTGAGCTTCGGGAAGAGCTGGCGGACAAGCCGATTCACCTGCTCGATGTGCGGTGGGCGCTGGGCGATCCCGATGGCCCGCAGCACTACCTCGACGGGCATGTTCCGGGCGCGGTGTTCGTCGATCTGGAGACCGAATTGGCCGCCGCGCCGGCGCCCCCACGCGGCAGGCATCCGCTGCCAGATCCCGGCACCCTCGAGAAATGCGCGCGCAGTTGGGGATTGAGCTCGGGCGACCCGGTGGTGGTCTACGACGCGACCGGCGGCATGGCGGCCGCGAGGGCGTGGTGGCTGCTGCGCTGGGCCGGTGTGGACAACGTGCGCATCCTCGACGGCGGGCTGCCCGCGTGGATCGCGGCCGGTGGGGAAGTCGCGACCGGCGCCGAACCGGATCCGGTGGGTGGTGATTTGGTGGTGCGGCCCGGCGGTTTGCCGATGGTCGATGCCGACGCCGTCGCGAAATGGCCGGGTGTGCTGCTCGACGCGCGCGCGGGCGAGCGGTATCGCGGCGAGGTCGAACCGGTCGATCCGCGTCCCGGACACATCCCCGGCGCGGTGAGCGCACCGACCGCTGAAAACCTGGATGGCACAGGGCATTTCCGGAATGCCGAAGAACTGCGCGCACGCTTCGCGGGATTCGGCGACGGCCCGGTCGCGGTGTACTGCGGCTCCGGCGTCACCGCTGCCCACCAGATCGCGGCGCTGGCGATCGCGGGCATCGACGCCGCCCTCTACCCGGGCTCGTACTCGCAGTGGTCGAACGATCCGAAACGGGCGGTGGCGACCGGAGAGTAGGCGCTGCTGGGAGTGCCTGGCGACCGCGGGGTTCGGTGGTGTGACAGCACTGGCTCGGACCGGCTGCGGACCCACCCGAGCTCACGGGCAGCCGCGGGCGATGTCGTGGAGGGTGGCGTTGTCCGCGGCGGTGACGGGTAGGTCGTAGTCGACCGCCACGGTGAGGTACTCGGCGGCGTAGAAGCAGTGGTTGGGGCGCGCGGGCGGCAGCCATGCGGCCGGGGTGTCGTAGTGTGTGGTGTTGGATCATGATGTGGCCGAGTTGGATTCGCTGGTTGCCAGGATTGGTTGCCGGTTCGCCCGGCCCGAGCCTCGGTGACCCGGCTGCGGTTGTCCCGGGTCACCATGTGCGCAGCGTTTGTCTCGGAGGGATCGAATGGTCGACTTTACTGTTGATGTGTCGAAGCTGTCCGGCTTCACACTGGATCTCCAGGACATCGGCGCCAATTTCACCGAGAACGCGGGCCGTTTACTACCAGGTTTAGCGCTACCAGCCGGAACAGCCGGACAGCTGGCACAGCTGACGGTGTCGATCCAGAAGCTGCAAACCACACTGTCCGGCGACCATCAGAAGGACACGAGCGCCCTCGGCACACTGGGTTCCGGACTGGGGACCGCGGCCACCGCGTACAAGAATTCCGATGAGCAGCACGCTGTCTCGATCAACCAGGCCGCGGCGAGCTTCACCGACGGGCAGGGTGTCGCGGCGACAAGCCAGGCCGGGGACATCCGCCGATTCACCGGCCTGCAGCAGCCCAGTCTGCAGAACGTGGAGGAAGCCCAGTACACGGTCCGCCAGGTCGTCACCGGCTGCGTCGAGCTGCTCACCTCCTACGACGAGCCGCTCGGCCGGACCATCGGCATCAAGCCCGTCGCCGATTACCTGGCACCGGTGGAAGCGGACTGGGAGGCGCTGCAGGGAGTGGGTAAGCGGATCGGCCTGCTCGGCATCAACGACTTCGCCCACTCGCAGAACCTGTCCGCGGGCACCGGGTGGATACAGGCCGACTGGACCGGTGCAGCCGCGACCGCGTTCGGAGCTACCGCGACCACCCTCGGACAGTCGAACGACCACGATCCAGCGGATCTCCGGCGCTTTGGGCTACGAGTCCGGTCGGGCCACCCCGGTCTACAACGCGAGCGAATTCGAACTCCCGGAGAAGGTGATTGTCGACCTGGGTGCCATTCGGTACGGATACGGAGACAACGTGTGGTTCGAACACGCCGTCTCCGTCTGACCCGGCTACTCCGGTCAGGTCAGTCGGGTGCGAATCCGTTGATCTCGAAGGAAATCACGACAGCGGCGACCACGGCAGCGCCGAGGACGAACGTCACCGTAGACGCCAGCGCGAAAACCCGGATGCGCCGCCACCAGGACAATCCCAATCCGGCGGGAATCGCGACGAGCGCCGGAATCATCCACGTTATCCAATACCACGGCGAGATTGGTTCCGTGTCGCCTCGGTATTTCTTGGGAGTCGCAGTGGGCTCGGGCACGTCGAAGACGTTCTGCAGTAGCACGACCAAGGGGAAATAGGCGATCACCGCCAGTAAGCCGCCGATGATGACTCCGAAGATCGCCGGGACCAATACATCATCGGTCCTGCTGTTCCTATCAGTCATATCCCCACCTATTTCGAACCCGACCAGGAGTGCACCGCGCCGGAACCGTATACCAGGAACGACTTGGCGAGGCCGAGTTCCTCGCTCTGCGCCATGGTGTTCACGGCGGACTGGGCCATGTTGCCGTAGTCGTCGTCGGTATGGAAATTGTAGACATCACAGATGTGGGACTGCTGCTTCAATTCGATCTGATGTGATCCGGCCGCACCTGGATGGGCGACCACAACGGTGGTCGAGGCGGATCGCCGATTCCTCCAGCACGTAGTCGTCGCCGGTCACGCGATAGTAATGATCGAACAATTTTTTGGCGACGGGGCGATCTCTCGAGCTGAAGTAGATCCCCACGGCTGCCGCCTGGGTGGCATTGGCTTGAATCAATTCACCGGTGAAATCGCGAATTGTCTTGAATTTGCTCGAGTCGACTACCGGAAAATTTGGATGAATAGAAGTGTCGTAACTCTTGATCGGCGGCGCCTGTCCGTTCTCGCCACCTTGAACTTCCTCGTACATCACATTCTCCAACTCGCAGGTCTACGATATTCCTGCGCGGTCCGATGCTGGTCGGGCCACTCGGACTCTACTTCGCCGCGGGTTCGATGGTCAATTTCGGTGGCACCGAATCTGTTGCGGTGCAATGCGTCCAGGTTATCGGCGGTCAGCCCCATCGCAATCCGCGCGGGGCGAGCCAGTACTGCAACTGCACTCGGTGGTCAGTCGAGCGGGTGCCCTGCCGCCGGTCGTGCGATAGCCGGGCGTGATCTCGCGGCGTCGTCGCCAGTGCGACCGGTACCAGCCGTGGTCGGCGGTATCGAGCCGGGTCAACACGAGCGCGACAAGCAGACGCCCGAATCACACGGATGCCGTTGCAGTACTAGTTCGTGACGCCGTTGCATGTCGCCGGGTTCCACAGCCCCAGGTGGTGGACCTGCGCATACCGCGCTGCGGCGCGGAACTCGCGCTGATACTGGTAGGGGTGTGAGTGTGAATATGTGTATTCGTGTCCAAACCCCTGAGCGATCTGGTTGAGGTTGAACAGCGCCCCATCCACCCAGACATACGCCAGGAGCCGACCGTATTTGTCGGTGCTGTCCTGCGACGGATCGGGCCTCACGACTACTTGTTTGCCGACCAGCACCCGCTTGGCACGGTCAGCCGCCTCGGTACCGAAACACTGCACCGACTTGCGCGGATCCTGGGTCTCAGGTGTGTCCAGACCCAACATCCGGACCTTCACCTGTTTGCTGTCCTTCAGGATCGACACCGTGTCACCGTCGATCACCTGCAACACCGGAAACGGCCCCGCTGCATCAGCCGGAACAGGAATTGGACTCGGCACCTCACTGGGCGGTGACGCCGACTCGACTCCAGGCACCTGACCACATGCCACAGCCAATGGAACCATCACCACGGCGCCGACAGCTGCGACGCCGTGACTCACGTCCCTCAGGCCATGCCGAACTGAGCGCTGCCGCACTACCAGGAAATCACGCAACATCGCCCTCAACAGTCCAGATAATGCGGGTGTCGCAGCCGTCGTGACTGCCCGGCGCGCGTCGGACTGCCGGGTGCGGGTGTGACCGGCCCATCCGGTCCGATCACCGCGCACCCGGCAACCGCGAGCACTGTGACGAGCAACCACGCCGGCTTCCCCATACCCGCATGTTGTAGCCGGTGGTACCGACAACAACCGCGCTTCGAGCGGCGCTGGGCGAGGGGAAGGCCGCGTCAGTCGACGATGCGGCCTACAACCAGGCTCGGGCCAGCAGGTCGTCCGCGGCCTGCGCGGCCGGGTTGGGCGGGAATCGGGTGGCTGCTATCGAGGAGACGTGGGCGCCGTCATGGCCGACCAGCCACGAACCGCCACGGTCTTCGCATTCGGCGATCTTGGCGAAGACGGTGAGCAGGAAGGTGATGGATTCACTGGGGTCGATGGTGTGCGCCAGGCGCTGGGATTCGCCTGGCCGCGACAGATCGAGCCAGACGCCTGCCTGACCGTCCAGCCGCATGCCGAGGATCTTCGTGGTGTCGATGAAGGTGAATTTGCGCCGTTCCCAAGGGGTGTTGGGTGTGTAGCTCTGCTCGAGAACCTGGAGCAGAATCGTCATCGCTGCCCTCCGCACGAATTACAAGGGGTCATCGGTCGAACCGGATCCGTCCGGTCCGCCTGGGTCCATATGGAGTTGTCGCCGGTGGGTGTTCCGGCCCGTGACCTGGGGTTATTTCAGTATGTTCTCGTTGCGGCGAGAAATCCAGGGGTATGGCGGCCGTGATCGGTGTCGGTGCCGCCTGCTTGGATGGAGTCCATGCTGCACGGTCTGTGGTCCCCCGAATCGGGCCTACTGCTGTGGCACGACACGGAGCCGGTCGCCGTGGGGTCGGTGCTCGGCGACATCCTGGATCGTGCGAGGTTCCGGCACCGGGCCCAGGTGCTCGTCGTCGATGCCGGGGGACAGTCCGGGACCGCCGAGGTTCGCGCACACGCGCTCGCCCCACCGACGGCGGCCGTTGTGCTGCGCAGCCGACTGCCGCGCGAGCACATCTCCGGCGACTTGCGGTTCCTCGCGCACGTCGCGCGCGGCATCGAACGGTGGGTGCGAGCCGGTCGGGTGGTGCCCCAGATCGAGCGGGCAGACGGTCAGTGGTGGGTGCGCTGGCGGCTCGTCGGCGGACAACGTCAACGGGCATGGCTGGCCGAGCTGGCCGCCGCGATGCCGCCGGCGCTGCGGGTGGCGGGCCCGCCCGCCGCCGTGCTCGACGACCTGTGCACACACCTCACCGACCCGATCGCCCGCGAATATCTCGCGCACCGCACGATGACGCACCCGCTGCTGGCCGCGCTGGTCGCCGACACCCCGTTGGACGCCGGCTCCTACCGCCTGTCGGAAACGCTGACGCAGTGGCGGGAAGGCTATGCCGCCGATGAGCCGGAACTGGTGTTGCGCCTGTGCGAACCCGACGGCGAATTCGGCACGGCCGACGAATCGGTGGCGCTGTGGCGACTACAGGTGTGCCTGCGCCCGGTCGACGACGCACCCAAACCCGTTGTCTTCGAAGATGATCCGGTGCTCGTACGGACGGCGGCGGAGAAACTCGGCCAGGCGCGCAAGGCCTACCCGCGCCTGCGCGACCTCCCCACCGATCCGCGCGGCCTCGACCTGCTGCTCCCCACCGAGGTGGTAGCCGACCTGGTGGCCCACGGCGCACATGCCCTGCAGGAAGCCGGTATTCGGCTGCTCCTGCCACGGGCCTGGAACATCGCCGAACCGAGCATGCGATTGCGCGTGAGCAGCCCCGCCGCCGCCGAATCCACCGTCGGCCTCAGTGGCCTGCTCTCCTACCGGTGGGAGTTGGCGCTCGGCGATCTGGTGCTCACCCAGGCCGAGATGGAACGGCTGATCAGCAGCAAATCCGACCTGGTCCAGTTGCGCGGCGAATGGGTGCAGGCCGACCATCGAGCACTGGCCGCCGCTGCCCGCTACGTCGCGCAGCATGTCGACGACAGTCCGATCACCCTGGCCGACATGATCGGTGAACTCGCCGCCGAGCGGGTCGACAATGTCCCGGTCACCGAGGTCACCGCCGACGGCTGGGCGGCCGAATTGTTCGCCAGGGAAAGCGAACCCGAGCCGGTTCCGGTTCCGGTCGGCCTGAAAGCCCAGCTACGGCCCTACCAGGAACGTGGCCTGAGCTGGCTGGCCACGATGAGCCGGCTGAACTGCGGCGCGATCCTGGCCGACGACATGGGGCTGGGCAAGACTGTGCAGGTGCTGGCGCTGCTCGTGCACGAGCGCGAGGTCGGCACGGCTGCCGCGGCGGGTGAGAAGACACAGCCCGCGATGGTCGACGAACACGCCGCCCTCGCGAGCTTCGACGCTGGGGCGCAGGTCGGACCGACGCTGCTGGTGTGTCCGATGTCGGTGGTCGGTAACTGGCAGCGGGAGACCCAACGGTTCGCACCTGACCTCCGGGTGCTCGTGCATCACGGCCCCGGTCGCCTCCAGGGCACGGAATTCGCTGCGGCGGTGGCTGATTCGGATCTGGTGATCACCACCTACGCACTGCTCGCCCGCGATATCACGCTGCTGAACGAACAGCAGTGGGAGCGGATCGTGCTCGACGAAGCACAGCACATCAAGAACGCGGTGACCAGGCAGGCGCGTGCGGCCAGGGCACTCACCGCGCGACATCGACTGGCGCTCACCGGAACTCCGGTGGAGAACCGGCTGGAAGAACTGCGCGCGCTGTTCGACTTCGCCATGCCGAAACTGCTCGGCAGCCCGCAGTCGTTCCGCGCCAAGTTCGCGGTGCCGATCGAGCGCGAACGCGACCAGCAGGCCATCGACCGGCTGCGGCTGATCACCGATCCGTTCGTGCTGCGCAGGCTCAAAACCGATCCGGCGGTGATCAGCGACCTGCCGGAGAAGCTGGAGATGACGGTGCGGGCCAACCTCACCGTCGAACAGGCCGCCCTCTACCAGGCCGTCGTCGACGACATGCTGGAGAAGCTCAAAGACGCGAAAGGCATGGCGCGCAAGGGCGCTGTGCTCGGCGCGCTGACCCGGCTCAAACAGGTCTGCAACCATCCCGCGCATTACCTGGGTGACGGTTCGCCGATCCTGCGACGCGGCGGCCACCGCTCCGGCAAGCTGGCGCTGGTCGAGGACGTGCTCGACGCGGTGCTCGCAGACGGCGAGAAGGCCCTGCTCTTCACCCAGTTCCGTGAGTTCGGCGACCTGATCCTGCCCTACCTCACCGAACGGTTCGGCACCCCGATCCCGTTCCTGCACGGTGGCGTGGCCAAGCAGCGCCGCGACGATATGGTGACCGGCTTCCAGGGTGCGAACGGCCCGCCGCTGATGTTGCTCTCGCTCAAAGCGGGCGGCACCGGGCTGAACCTCACCGCCGCCAATCACGTGATCCACCTGGACCGCTGGTGGAATCCGGCCGTCGAGAACCAGGCCACCGATCGCGCGTTCCGGATCGGCCAGCAGCGCGCGGTGCAGGTCCGCAAGCTGGTGTGCGTCGACACCATCGAAGAGCGGATCGACGAAATGATCAACGGGAAGAAGCAATTGGCCGATCTGGCGGTCGGCGCGGGCGAGAACTGGATCACCGAGATGAGCACCGACGAACTGCGCGAGCTGTTCACCCTGGGCGCCGAGGCGGTGGGTGACTGATGGCCGACTTCAGCCAGTTCGGTCCGCGCAAACCGGTGCGCGGCGGCGCCCAGGCTCGCGGCGGTTTCGGCCGGACCTGGTGGGGCAAGTCGCTGCTCGACTCGGTGGAGAAGGTCGCCGATGCGGGCAGGCTCTCGCGCGGACGCACCTACGCCAGGGTCGGGCAGGTGGTGAACTACCGGATCGAACGGGGTGCGGTGACCGCGGAGGTGCAGGGCAGCCAACCGAGCCCGTTCACCTCGGTGCTGTCGATCCGGCCGCTGCGCGAGGACGAGGTGGACCTGCTGCTGGCCGAGATCAGGGAGGCGCCCGGCATGCTCGCCGAGATCGCCTCGGGCGCGCTCCCACCCGCGCTCGGCCCGCACCTGCTGCCGACCACGGCCTCCGAACTGGACTTCACCTGCAGCTGCCCGGACATGGGCTGGCCGTGCAAGCACGTGGCGGCAGTCTGCTATCTGCTCGCCGAACGCCTCGACGAGCAGCCCAGCGAGATCCTCACCCTGCGCGGCCTCGACCTCGACACCCTCATCGGCGGTGTCGAGAAGTCCGCGCGCACCGCCGATTCCGACGACCCCTACGGCGACGAGCTGGTCCTACCCGAGCTGCCCCGCGTCGAATTCCACGCCGTCATCGACGACCTCGACGCGATTCCGCTGCGTCGCGCGCTGCGCATGTCGGCCGAGGACGAACCGACCGCGGCAACCGGCTTACGCGAACTGCGCTCGCTCTATACCGAATTCGACGACTGAGTCGACGGTTCGGCCCGGTCTGCTGTTCGACCTGGCATCAGCCCAGCTCGTACTCGAACCAGATATGGTGCCCGCCTTCGGCATCCACGTACAGCGCGCCGGTACCGGTGATGCCGGTCAATTCCCCGGTGCCGCTACGGGGGACGATGTGGAAGAACTCGTCGGTGCGGTCGGTACCGCCGGTGGTGGCGGAGTGGACGAAGTTGAAGGCACCGGCTTTGCCGTGCAGCGCACCCTCGAAGGACTCCATCGCGAGATAGGTGCCCGCGCCGGTGCTCATGTCGAAGGCGGCGGTGAACAGCGTGGCCGAGAGCCCTTCGATCTCGCCCGCGTAGGCCTTCGTCATGGTCGAGATGCCGACCGGCATCCCGGTGACGATGGGGGGCTGCGGCGTCAGTTCGGTGGGATCGAACGCGGTGACCTCGAAGGTGCCGATGGCTTTCATGCGCCGATGCTAAACCCGTCCACCGACAGAAACCGGCTCGCGGACGCGGCGATTCACGCGGTCGGCTCGATCCGGTAGAACCGGACGGCATTGGCGCCGAACACCTTCCGCAGGTCGTCGGTGCTCGCGCCCGCGTCGCTCAGCGCGGTGGCCACGGTCTCGGCCGCGCCGCCGAGGCTGGTGATCGGCTTGTCGACCGGAAAGTTCGACCCCCAGATCAGCCGGTCGGCGCCGAACACCGCCAGCGCGTGCGCCAGCAGCGGCCCCACCCGTCTCAGCAGTGTGGGGACAGGTGTCGCAGTACCGCGTCGTGGCACCGGGTGCCCGAGCACCGGCATCATCAGCCCGCTCACCTTGGCCACCACGTTGGGCTGCGCGGCCAGATCGGTGAGGTCCTCGCGCCACCGATCGAACAGGAGCTCCCGCTGTCCGCCGGTATGTCCCGTGTCCTTGCCGACCGGCCCGAAGATGCCCGCGGGCGTCCCCAGGTGATCGAGCACGATCGGTACCTCGGGGAACCGTTCGGCCAGCGCCGTCACCTCGGGTAGCTGCCCCGAATACACCCACGCGTCGAACGAGAGCCCCCGCTCGGCGAGCTGCCCGAAGCCGTTCAGGAACGCCGGGGCGGTGAGTGCGCCGTCGTGGGCGGCGAAGGACTTCACGCCGGGATCGGGGTGGTAGGCGACCATCGACCGGATGCCACAGAACAGCGGCGACGCGGACTGATGCGCATCGAGCACTGCGCCGAAGTCCGCGCCGGCGGGGTCGGCCGAGCCGATGATCGTGGCCAAGGCGGGCGTGTCGACACCGAACGGCAGGCTCGCCACCCAGCGCGTCTCGTCGGGCTTCCAGCCCGTCCACTGCACCTCGATTTCCACCACGGATTCGACCGGCGTATTTCCCCGGTCCGCGCGGTAGTCGGCGGGCAGATAAGGCTGTAGGTAAGCGCTGGGCTCGCCGACGAATTGGCGGTCACGCAGCGGGGCCAGCTTTGCCGCGGTACCGACCGGCAGAGGCAGATATCGCATCAATTTCGCGAGCTTGCTGAACTCGCGTGGGGTGGCATGCGGATCCCACTGGTGAATATGGGCATCGATGATGTCGAAGTCGGTCAGATCCATGCTGTGCGTCCCATCGCCGCCGCTGGCAGAGCTCACGGCGATTGTCACACGCCAACGGCGTGTCGCGACGGATTACGCGGCTCACACAGTGCGCCGATACTGTCCTCCCACCGCGAAGAAGGCATCGGTGACCTGCTGCAATGTGCACACCCGCGCCGCGTCCATGAGCACATCGAAAATATTTCCGTCGGTGTGCGCTACCTCGGTCAGCCGGGCCAGCGCGCGATGGGATTCTTCGGCGTGATCAGCCTGGAAACCGTGCAGCCGGTCCAGTTGGGAACGGCGTTCGGTTTCGGTGCCGCGAGCCAGTTCCAGCGGGGCGTGTTCGGTGTCGTCGTCGCGGCCGCGGAAGGTGTTCACCCCCACGATCGGCAGCGATCCGTCGTGTTTGCGCTGCTCGTAACGCATGGACTCGTCCTGGATGCGGCCGCGCTGATAGCCGGTCTCCATCGCGCCGAGCACTCCGCCGCGTTCGCTGATCCGCTCGAATTCGACCAGCACGGCCTCTTCGACGAGATCGGTGAGTTCGTCGACGACGAAACTGCCCTGGAGCGGATTCTCGTTGACGGCCAGCCCCCATTCTTTGGCGATGATGAGCTGAATCGCCAGCGCGCGGCGCACCGAATCCTCGGTCGGGGTGGTCACCGCCTCGTCGAAGGCGTTGGTGTGCAGGCTGTTGCAATTGTCGTAGACGGCGATCAGCGCCTGCAGAGTGGTGCGAATGTCGTTGAACTGCATTTCCTGGGCGTGTAGCGAACGCCCGGAGGTCTGCACGTGGTACTTGAGTTTCTGGGCGCGTTCGCCCGCACCGTACCGGTCGCGCATCGCGATCGCCCAGATCCGGCGGGCCACCCGGCCGATCACCGTGTATTCGGGGTCCATGCCATTGGAGAAGAAGAACGACAGATTCGGGGCGAAGTCGTCGATCGCCAACCCGCGCGCCAGGTAGGTCTCCACATAGGTGAATCCGTTGGCGAGGGTGAAAGCGAGCTGGCTGATGGGATTCGCGCCTGCCTCGGCGATGTGATATCCCGAAATCGAGACCGAATAGAAGTTCCGGACGTTGTTGCGCACGAACCATTCCTGGACGTCGGCCATCATGCGCAGGCTGAATTCGGTGGAGAACAGGCAGGTGTTCTGGCCCTGGTCCTCCTTGAGGATGTCGGCCTGCACCGTGCCGCGCACGGTCGACAGCGTGCGTGCCCGGATATCGGCGGCTTCCGCCGGTGTCGGCTCGCGCCCTTCGGCATCGGAGAAGCGCTGCAGCGCTTGATCGATCGCGGTGTTGAGGAAGAAGGCGAGGATGGTCGGGGCGGGGCCGTTGATGGTCATCGAGACCGAGGTGGTCGGGGCGCCGAGGTCGAAACCGTCGAACAGGGTGCGCATGTCCTCGACGGTGGCCACCGAGACACCGGAGGTGCCGACCTTGCCGTAGATGTCGGGGCGTTCGGCCGGGTCGTGGCCGTAGAGGGTGACGGAGTCGAACGCGGTGGACAGGCGGGTGGCTTCGGCATGGGCGCTGAGGACCTTGAAGCGGCGGTTGGTGCGGGCCGGATCACCCTCGCCCGCGAACATCCGGGCGGGGTCCTCGTTCTCGCGTTTGAACGGGAAAACGCCTGCGGTGAACGGAAATCGGCCGGGCAGGTTCTCGGCGCGCAGAAAACGCAGGAGGTCGCCGTCGTCGGTGCAGCGGGGCAGGGCCACCCGGGGAATGCTGGTCCCGGACAGGGATTCGCGGCGCAGCGGCGTGCGCAGTTCGCGGTCGCGGATGCGCACCACCTGTTCGTCGCCGCGATAGCTCTCGGCGACCGTCGGCCAGTCGGCCAGTGCCGCGGTCGAGGCCGCGGAGAGGGCGGGACGGGCCTGCGTGAGCAGGTCGGCGACCGCCGCGTCGTCGGGGAGCTCCGCGTGTACCAGTGCCAGCCGTTGAATCCGTTGGGCGGCAGTGGCTTCGCGCCGGGTGTCGGCGTGGTAGCCGCGGACCGTGTCGGCGATGTCGGCCAGATACCGGACCCGTGACGGGGGCACGAGCTGGGCGAAGCGGGTGGAGACCGAGGTGTCGACGCGGGGCAGGGCGCCGGGCTCGAGCGTCAGGCCGTGTTCGGTGAGCAGGCCGGTGAGGTGCTGGTACAGGGCGGTGACGCCGTCGTCGTCGAACGTCGCCGCACTGGTGCCGAAGACCGGCATGTCAGCGGGGCTCGCGCCGAATTCCGCACGGTTGCGGATCAATTGGCGCGCCACATCGCGCACCGCGTCGGCCGCGCCACGGCGCTCGTACTTGTTGATCGCGACGACATCGGCGTAGTCGAGCATGTCGATCTTCTCGAGCTGGGACGCGGCGCCGAACTCCGGCGTCATCACATACAGCGCCACATCCACGTGGTCGACGATGCCCGCGTCGCCCTGGCCGATGCCGGGGGTCTCGAGGATGACCAGGTCGTGACCGGCGGCCCGGCAGGCGGCGATCATGGCGTCGATATCGTCGGGCAGTTCGTGATTGCCGCGGGTGGCCAGTGACCGGAAATACACGTGATCACCGTCGAGGGCGTTCATCCGGATCCGGTCACCGAGCAGGGCGCCACCGGCTCGCCTGCGGGTCGGGTCCACCGCGAGCACGGCGATGCGCAGCTTGTCCTGCTGGTCGGTGCGGAGCCTGCGCACCAATTCATCGGTGAGGGAGGACTTTCCGGACCCGCCGGTGCCAGTGATGCCGAGAACGGGAACACGCCGTGTGGTCGCGGCCGCGAGGATCGCCGCTCGATCGGATTCGGGCAGCGAGCCCTGCTGCAGGCAGGTAATGGTGCGCGCCAGGGCGTTTCGATCCCCGGTATAGAGCGCGTCGAGATCGGGGGCGGTGCGCGCGGGGTCGACATCGCAGAGCTGGATCAGTTCGTTGATCATGCCGGGCAGGCCGAGGCGCTGGCCGTCCTCGGGGGAGAAGATCCGCACGCCGCTCGCCGCGAGCCGCTCGATCTCCTCGGCGACGATCACCCCGCCGCCACCGCCGAAGATCCGCACCTCACCGGCGCCCGCCTCGCGCAGTGCCCGCGCCAGGTATTCGAAGAACTCGATGTGCCCACCCTGATACGAGCTCACCGCGACGCCCTGCACGTCTTCCTCGATCACCGCGTCGACGATCTCGCGCACCGACCGGTTGTGCCCGAGATGGATCACCTCCGCGCCCTGGGCCTGCAGAATCCGCCGCATGATGTTGATCGCCGCGTCGTGCCCGTCGAACAGTGCCGCCGAGGTCACGAATCGCACGGGATTCACCGGAACATGCAGGCTCATGACTGCCTCCGCCATTGATAGAGCGCCCGATACTAGGACATCAAAGTAATTCTACTGTGAACCGCGTCACTTGGCCGCGAAACGCCCCGCCCAGCTTGCGGCGGAATCATCACCGCAGGTCGACATACTCGACGGATGGTTCGCGAGCACCGGGTGGATGTGGCGTTGGAGCGACTGGTGGCGTCCGGGGTGATCAGTGGCGAGCAGCGGGGAGCGGTGCTGCGGGCGGTCGACGAGCAGGAGCGGGCCGGGCGCGCGAGCGGGGGACGGGTGGCCGCCGAGATCGTGGCGTACCTGGGGGCCGCGCTGGTGGCCGCGGGTTTGGGACTGTTCATCGACAAGGCGTGGGCGCAGGTGGCGCAATCGGGCCGGGTGGTGTTGCTGGTGGTGGTGGCCGGGTGCGCGATGTGGGGAGCGGTGGTACTGGCCGAAGGATGCGTGGGCGTGTTCCGCCGGGTGCCGATCGCGTCGGCGGGGCGGGTGCGGCTGGCGGCGGTGCTGCTCGTGCTGGCGGCGGTGGCGGTGACCGGTGCGGTGGCGACGGCGTTCGACGGGCATCATGGCGACGCGACGGCCATCGCGGCCTCGATCGCGGGACTGTTCGTCGCCGTTCTCGGATATCTGCTGGTGCCGAGCGTGCTCGGAATGGTCGCCGTGGCCTGCTTCGGTGTCGCGAGCATTCTGAATGTCACCTCGGAGCTGTTCGAGGTCCGGTCGCCGTGGCAGGGGATCGCGCTGATGGCGTTCGGTGCGCTGTGGTTCGGACTCGCGTCGGCTCGCCTGCTGGTGGCCGAATGGGCCGGCTATCTCCTCGGCGGGGTGATCGCGGTGATCGGCGCGCAATCGGTGACGTTCGGCGAATCGCTGTGGCGACCCTGCCTGACCGCGCTGATCGGGGTGCTCTGCTTCGTGCTGTACGTCCTGCGTCGCGACGCCGTGCTGGTGCTCGGTGGGGCGGCGGGGATCGCGGTCGCGGTCGTGCAGGCGGTGGCCGACTACACCGCGGGAGGGCCGGTCGTCGCGAGCGTGGTGTTGGGGATCGGCGCGCTGGTACTCACCGCGGGGGTGGTGGTCGTGGTCGGCAAGCAGGGATGACCTGCTGTGGGCCTCGGCAGGATCGGTTCAGGTCAGCGGATCAGGGTGGTTTCCTGGGCGCGGATCGTCCGGAAGAAGCGGGGACCCACATCGGCGCCGTCGTGGTTGTAGCTGTCGATGATCTCGGCGAGTTCATCGGCGAGCCGGCGCAGGTCCGCAGTGGCGGTGATGCGGTCGAATTCGTCGGGTTCCCACCCCCACGCGGGGGGTATGTCGGTGATGGTGACGACGATCTGGTCGGCGAACGGGGTCGTTACGGCCACGGTGAGCTGGGCGGGAGCCGCGGCGAGGGGGCTGTGGACGGTGACCTCGCCGGGCGCGCCCGCGGCGACGAAAGTGCGGGCGAAGGCGATGTCCTCGCGGACCGATTCCACGATCGAGGCGGTGCTCGCGTGCCTGCCCGCACGGTGGTGCCGCGAACCGTAGACGCGGTCCGGCGCGGCGCCCGAAGCAGTGTGGTCCGCGGATTTTCGGAGCAATCGGTCCAGCATCCGCTCGGCGGTGGCGCGCTCGCCCGCGCCGGTGTTCTCGTGGTCGATCAGTGCGCGCAGGCGGGTGATCCGCACGAAGTGGTCGCTGCCCATGGCGACGATTGTGCCGCAAATCGGGCGCGGTGGAATGCGTCACAGACGGCGTGGCACAGTTCAGATCCAGGTCACCGGAGAGCGGCGCGGCTCGGTATGGTCTGCACCATCCGTGACCGTTGATTGACAAGAGGGTGGCTGTGACCGAATTCGAGACGATTCTGCTGGAGCGCAAGGGCGGCACCGACGGTAAGGGCGGGGTCGGCTGGATCACCCTGAACCGGCCCAAGGCACTCAATGCTCTCAATGCCCAGGTCCTCGACGACGTCATCGCCGCGCTCGACGAGCTCGACCGCGATGATTCCATCGGCGCCGTCGTGATCACCGGCTCGGCGAAGGCCTTCGCGGCGGGCGCCGACATCAAGGAGATGGCGCCCAAGTCGTACATGGACATGTTCCTGGCCGACTACTTCGCCCGCTGGGACCGCCTGGCCAACTTCCGTAAGCCCACCATCGCCGCCGTCTCCGGGTACGCGCTCGGTGGTGGCTGTGAGCTGGCGATGCTGTGCGACATCCTGATCGCCGCCGACAACGCCAAGTTCGGCCAGCCCGAGATCACCCTCGGCGTCATCCCCGGCATCGGCGGCTCGCAGCGTCTCACCCGCGCGATCGGCAAGGCCAAAGCGATGGATCTGATCCTGACCGGCCGGATGATCGGTGCCGAGGAAGCCGAGCGCTCCGGGCTCGTCTCGCGGGTCGTGCCCGCCGACGAACTGCTCGACACCGCGCTGGAGGCCGCGCAGACCATCGCGTCGATGTCGCTGCCGGTCGCGATGATCGCCAAGGAGGCGGTGAACCGCTCGTTCGAGAGCACGCTCGCCGAGGGGCTGCTGTTCGAACGCCGGGTGTTCCATTCGCTGTTCGCGACCGAGGATCAGAAGGAAGGTATGGCTGCCTTCGTCGAGAAGCGGCCGCCGAACTTCATCAACCGCTAGTTCGGTTTCCAGCGCGGCGCACCGTCGATGAAGTGCGCGGTGCTCGGCGCGGTGCCCTGTTCAGGGGACCGCGCCGAGGGGTTGTCGTTGCTGAGCAGGCCGGCGACCGTGCCACCGAGGGTGGCCGTCACCGCGACCGCGGCGAGAAGTTTTCGGCGACCCTGGCGCGGCGGCACTCCGATGACCCCCGCACCTCGACGCGGCATCCGTAACCGTGCCGAGGGACGGCGGGCACACAGCAGCACCGCGCCGCGCGCCGAAACATATTCCGGCTCAGGGTCGTACACGATCGGCAAGCCGATCAGCTGGGCCAGATCCGCACGCAGGCTCGGGTTGCGCGCGCAGCCGCCCAGTAGTGCCAGCGCTCCCGGCTGCACCCCTGTCTCCTGGATCAGCAGGCGCACGAACGACGCCGAATGATGCAGTCCCGCTTCGCAGAGGGCGGCCAGATCGCTGCGGGTGAGCACGGCGCGGCCGCCGGTGTCCGCATCGGCGGCGGTGACAACTCTGGTGCGGCTCAACGATTCCCGATGTTCGCGGCTGGCGTGCGCGTCGGCCGAGACGCCACTGCGCGCGAGTTGCCAGCGCAGCAGCGCGTCGTAGCCGTTGCCGCTGATGACGGTGCTGCGTTTGCCCGCGAGGATGGTTTCGGTACGGCAGTCGGCGTGGGTGATGGTTAAACCGGAACTGCCCAGGTCGTAGAGCATCACCGAGTCGATGGCGGGCAGCAGGCCGCTGAAACGCAGATAGCGCAACTGGGCCAGTGGCTCGTCGACGATCGCGAAGTCGGCCTGGCCCGCTGCCGCTCTGATCGCATCGGCCTGTAACTCGCTGCGGCAGGTGACCGCGGTGCCCGAAATGTACTCCTCACGGTCGGCGGCCGCGGCGCGCATGCGATGGATCGCGGTGAGTACCGATTCCTCCACCGATCCGCCCGGCCTGCGCGGTACCTGGATCCGGTCGATGGGCGGCATGTGGGGCTGATCGGAATGGGTCAGCAGCGCACGGGCTCCACCCGCGCCCGCCGACACCCCGAGGATCAGCACCATGCGCTACATCGTGAACCTTTTCGGGCTAGCTGCCAAGGGAATCGGCCGAAGATTCTCCGGTCGATTGCCAGGTCGCGTGGAATGCGAGGTTTTCCGGGTCGTCGACCTCGAAATCCCCCGCGTCGTGACGGAATTGTGCCAGCAGTCGTAACAGGTCGCGGCCCTGGTCGGCGGGCAGGCCGGGTTCGGCGAACACCTCGGCGTTCAGTGCCGCCGTGGCTTCGGCCACGGATTTCCTTCCCGCGCTGGTGATTTCGATGAGAGTTGCCCGTCGGTCGCTGGGATGCGGGACGCGGACCACCAGCCCGGCGGCTTCGAGCCGATCGACGGTATTGGTCACGCTCGTCGGATGCACCTGCAGGCGCGCACTCGCCTTGGCCATCGGCAGCGCGCCGGTGCGGCTGAAACTGAGCAGCTGCAGGAGTTCGTAGCGGGAGAACGTCAGCCCGGACGGTTTGAGCGCCTCGTCGACGCGCGCCATCACAATCTGCTGCGCCCGAACCAGCGAGGTCACCAGGGCCATCCCGTCGGCGACCGACTCCCAGCCGTGGGCAACCCACTGCCGGTAAGCCTCGGCGATCGGGTCCTCGGAAAGCGGTCTGGGCCGTGACATGAAAACGATCATTCCACGACCCAGCCGCTTTCCCACAGAGCGAGCGGCGGGAATTGAACCCGCGTTAACGGCTTTGCAGACCGTTGCCTAAACCACTCAGCCACGCCCGCCTCGCCATTGATAGTGCCGTGCTCCGGCGCTCGCGGCGAGGGTTGGGATCAGCGTGATCGCAACGTCAGTAGGCCACGGCGGGGCCGTGGACGGTGAGGCGGACGCGGTTGCCGGTGGTGGGGGCCTCGATGCCGGTGCGGCGGACACGGACGGTGCCCGCGCCCTCGGCGAGGTCGATGGTCACGATCACGTCGGGGCCGCGGAAGTCGACGGCGGTGACGTGACCGGAGTGCGGTTCGTCGTCGCCGATCACCTGGGCGGCGAGCTGTTCGGGACGGATCATCAGGGTCACTTCGCCGGTGGGGGCGCCCGGCTGCACCGGGACGGGCCCCAGGACCGACTTGGCGGTGTCGGCTTCGCAGAGGGCGTCGAGGAGCACACAGTCGCCGAGGAAGCGGGCGGTGAACAGGTCGGCGGGCCGGTGGTAGACCTGCTGCGGCGGCCCGACCTGGGTGAACCGCCCCGCGCGCATGACGGCGACCTGTTCGGCGAAGCTGAGCGCTTCCTCCTGATCGTGGGTGACCAGGATGCTGGTCATGCCCGCGGCGCGCAGCGTGTCGGCCACAGCCTGACGGGTGGTGGCGCGCAGGCCCGTGTCGAGGGCGCTGAACGGCTCGTCGAGCAGCATGAGATCCGGCTTGCGGGCCAGGGCCCGGGCCAGGGCGACACGCTGTTGCTGGCCGCCGGAGAGTTGATGGGGTTTGCGGTCGGCGTAGTCAGGGTCGAGGGAGACCATGGCCAGGAGTTCGATGACACGGGGGCGGTCGCGGTGTGGGCGCAGGCGGTCGACGGCGCCGCGCAGCCCGGTGTGCAGGCCGTAGGCGATATTGTCGGCGACGCTCAGGTGCGGGAACAGGGCGCCGTCCTGGGCGACGTAACCGATTCTCCTGCGCTGTGGTGGTACGCAAATATCTTGGTGCACAACAGTTTCCGAGCCGAGTCGCACCGAACCTGTATCCGGGCCCTCGAATCCGGCGATCACCCGCAACAAGGTGGTCTTGCCGCAGCCCGACGCGCCGACCACCGCCGTGGCCGTGCCGTTCGGTACGTCGAGGTCGATGTGATCGAGCACCGTGGTGCCGCCGAAACTCTTCGAAACCCCTTCGACAACAAGCCGACTCATATCCCGGCCGCCTTTCGTGACTGGGTGAACAGTAGATATGTCACCGGGACGGCGGCGATGATCATGATCAACGCGTAGGGTGCCGCGGCCGCGTAGTCGAGTTCGCCCGACTTCGCCCAGAACTGCATGGCCAGAGTGCGCGTACCGGTGGGCGCCAGCAGCAGCGTCGCGGTGAGTTCTGTTGATACCGCGACGAAGACGAGCGCGGCGGCCGACGCGGCGGCGGGCGCAGTCATGCGCAGGGTGACCCGGAAGAAGGTGGTCGAGGCCGATTCGCCCAGCGACCGCGACACCTCTTCGAGGCCGACCGGGACCTGGGCCAGCCCGGCTCGCACGCTCACCAACGCGCGGGGCAGGAACATCAGCGCGTAGGCGATCACCACCAGCGACACCGTTTGGTACAGCGGCGGTGTCCAGCGAATGGTGACGGTTACCAGGGCGAGCGCGATCACGATGCCGGGCAGCGAACTGGTGATGTAGTTGGCGCCCTCGATCAGCCGGGCGAACGCGCTCGTGGAACGCACCGCGATCCAGGCGACGGGGAACGCGCACAGCGTGGTGACCAGCGCGGCCGCGGCCGCCAGGCTGATCGTCTGGCCCAGTGCCGCACCGATTTCCGCGGAGTCCCACACCGCTGCACCACCCAGCCACAGCCAGCGCCCGATCGTCCACAGCGGCACGCCGAGCGACCCGGCGACCACCGCCACGAGTACCCCGAACAGCGGCACCCGCAGCCCACCCAGCGCGATCGGCCGCGCCGCCCGCGCCGCACCACCACCCAGCCGGGCGTAGCGCGCGTCGCCGCGCAGCAGCGACTCGCCACCGAGCAGCGCCAGGCAGCACAGCACCAGCACCCCCGCGAGCATGCTGCCCGCCGGACCGGCGAAACTGCTCTGGTACTGCTCGAAGATCGCCGTGGTGAACGTGTCGAAGCGCAACATCACGAACGCGCCGTATTCGGCGAGCAGATGCAGCCCGATCAGCAGGCCGCCACCGAGAATTGCTAATCGCAACTGCGGCAGCGTGATTCGCCAGAACACCGCTACCGGCCCCGAGCCCAGCGCACGCGCCGATTCCTCGATCGCCGGGTCGAGTCGGCGCAGCGTGGCCGCGACCGGCAGGTACACCAGCGGAAAATACGACATCGTCGCCACGATCACCGCGGCCGACAGCCCGTGCATCGACGGGAAAACGCTCACCCACCCATAACTGTTGACGAACGCGGGCACCGCGAGCGGGGCGACCAGCACCGGCCCCCACCACGCCCGTCCCGGCACATCGGTGCGCTCGACCAGCCAGGCCGACCCGATGCCGAGCACCACGCAGACCGGCACCGTGCACACCACCAGCAGCGCGGTGTTCGTCAGCAACTCGCCCACCCGCGGCCGGAACACCAGCGCGCCTGCCTCACTCAGCCCGGTGTCGAACAGCACCGAGACGATATAGCCCAGCGGCACGAACGTCGCCGCTGTGAGCACCAGTGCGACGAGCGTGCTGAACACCCCGGGCCGACCGACCCGGGGTGTCGACCTCACGAGGGTAGTGCGCACCTAGAGCAGCCCGGCCTCGGTCATCAGCTGGGTGACCTTCTTCGCGTCGAGCTTGCTCGGGTCGATCGCGGGTGCCTGCAGGTCGGCCAGCGGTGGCAGCGCGGGGTTCGCGGCGACATCGCTCGCCACCGGGTACTCCATCGAATCGCCGTCGCGCAGCACCTCCTGGCCCTTCTTCGCGGTGATGAAGGCCAGGAACTTCTGCGCGGACTCCTGCTTCTTGCTCGACTTCAGTACCCCGCCACCCGACACGCTGACGAAGGCGCCGGGGTCCTGGTTCTTGAAGTAGTGCAGCGCCGTGTTCGCGCTGCCCTCCTTGGTCTTGGCCTGGTCGCGGTACCAGTAGTAGTGGTAGATCACGCCGCCGTCGGGATTGCCCGCGTTGACCGCCTTCATGGTCGCGACATTGTTCTGCAGGCTGGTCGCGTTGGCCTTCATGCCGCGCAGCCAGGCGCGAGTGACGTCCTCGCCCTTCAAGGCGAGCAAACCGGCCACGATCGCCTGGAAGTCGGCGCCGGACGTGCCCGCCGCCCAGCGGCCCTGCCACTGCGGCTGCGCGAGATCCAGCAGCGAGGCGGGCAGCCCCGCGGTGTTGAGCTTGTCCTTGTTGTAGACGAAAACCGTTGCGCGAGCGGCGACTCCGGTCCACTTACCGGTCGACGGACGGTACCGTGCCGGCACCTGGTCGAGGGTGGCCTTGTCGACATCGGCGAACAGGCCCGCGTTCTCCACCAGTGCCATGGCCGGGGAGTTCTCGGTGAGGAAGGCGTCGGCGGGGGAGTTGGCGCCCTCGGCGACGAGCTGATTGCCCAGCGCGGTGTCACCACCCTGGCGCAGGGTGACCTTGATGCCGGTCTCCTCGGTGAACGCCGCGACCCACTCCTTGGTGAGCGACTCGTGCTGGGCGTTGTAGACGGTGATCTCGTCGGCGCTGCCCGAGGACGAGGAGCAGGCGCTGAGGCCGAGGGTCGCCACGGCGACCGCCATCAGTCCGGCCAGAGGTTTCCAACTGCGCGAGGTCATTCGCGTCCTTCCACCAAGGGTCCCCATCCTATGATGAGGCTTGCCTAAGGAAGATACCTCGCGTGACGTGCACAGATGCGGACGACCGGCGAATCAGAGTCCGGACAGATCGCGGGTGACGGCGTGATTGCGGTCCTCGATCGTGCCGAGGAGATAGTCCGGTGCGGTGCCGAAATACTGGCCGCGAGTCAGGCTGCTCCAGCGGCGGGCGTCCTCGGATCGGGTCTTGTGGAAGTTCACCCGGTAGCCGCCCTCGTAGACGTGGAGCAGGCAGTAGCCGCCCGGATACTCCTTCACCGCACCGACTTCCAGGAATTCCACCGCGCAGGGCAGGTCGGGCCGGGTGCGTCTGGTTCGGTGGGTGTGACCGCTGTGGTGCAGGAAGACGCCCGGCGCCTGCTGGTAGAGGCTCTGTAGTTCGAGGGCGGTCGCGCGGTCGAGGATGAAGCCGGGGCCGCCGATATTGGTGAAGCCCGCCTCGGCGGTGACGGGGTGGTGGCCGAACACGATGGTCGGCCGGTCCGGGTCGGCGCGCAGCGTTTCGGTGAGGGCGTCGAGTTGCGGGCGGTCCATGGTGCCGCCCGCGGCATCCGGGGCGCTGGTGTCGAGGCCGAGGATGCGCAGGTCACCGAGGTGGTGTTCGGTCAATTGCTGACGGGGCAGGAACTGATCGCCCCAGCAGTCGGCGCAGTCCGGATAGTCGTGCGGGCGGTCGTGATTGCCGCGGGCGACCAGGTAGTCGGTGCCGAGAGTTCCCCATGCGTCCAGACGTTGTCGGACAGCACGTGATTCGTCGGCGGTGGCCTCGTTCGTGAGGTCGCCTGCCAACAGCAGGAGCGAGGCGTCGCGGGCGCTGATATCAGCGAGGAGGCCGTCGAGCATGAACCGCGGATAGGGCGGGTCGCTCTGGTATCCAGGTGGGAAACCGGCGATCACGATGCCGCTCACCGTCTCGCCGTAGTGCACGTCGTTGGCCAGGGCGATGGTGTGTAGCAGACGTCCGGGAGGTGGTGTGAGCGTGGTGAATTCGCCACGGGCTTCGGGAGCGCCGGGTGCCGCCGTGGTGAGCGCCGGGGCGGGGAGCGCGCGAATTCCGTTGGACAGGGCCTGGAATCGGTACGGGCGGCCGGGCTCGAGGTCGTCGATCTCGGCATAGTGGAACGGGGTTCTGGAGCCGTCGTGGTAGACGGTGAACGGCTCGCGGGGTGAATCCGCCGGGGCCAGGCGCACTTCGGTATCGGCGGGGACCGGAAAGGGCCGGCCTGCCGGATCGAGACCGAACGTGGTCCAGGTCAGCACCGCACCACGATCGGTCACGGTGACGATTTCCAGATCGAGCGCGATCAGCGGATCGAATTGCGCCGCACCGGAACCCGGTATCGCCGCGGCGAGCGCCGCGCCCGCCGCGGCGGCCAGTACGGTTCGGCGCGACGCTCCGCAGCAGCCCATACTGTCGAGCGTAACGGCGGTTCCAGGCGATACCGGGAAGCGTCACCGGGTGTTCGGTCAGTGTTTGTTGGCCGGTGCCGAGCAGATCTTCCAGGTGCCGTCTTCCTTGGTGAGGTGCTCCTCGGTACTCGACTCGGTATCGGGCTCCTCGCCCTCCACCGACAGCGTCAGCTGACCGGTGACCGTCGCTTTCGCGTCGTCGCCGGTGATGACGATGTCCTTGACCTCGTCGATCGTCACCTGCACCGTCGCCCGCTCGAACTGCGCCCGCTGCTCGGGGGTGAGATTGTCGATCTCCGTGCGATCCGCCTGACAGGCCAGTTGCGCGGCGGCGATGAAACCGTCGGCATCGAGCGTGTCGTAGAAGTCGCGCACCGCGACGTCGATCTGCTTCTCGTCCGACGACAACGGCGTACGCCCCTGCAACGTGAGCACGACCCCCGTCACCAGCACACCGACGACCACCAACGCGACGATCCCCAACGCCACGAACAACCCGGTCCGCTTCTTCTTCGGCGCGGGCGGCGGCACGAACACATCGGGCCCACCCGGATACTCGGGCCCCGGCGGCCCCCCGGCCCCGAACCCCGCATGCGGATACCCCGGCGGCCCGGACGGCATCCCCGGATCGCCGGGCGGCTGCTGACCGAAGGGAGGCTGTTGTCCCTCGGGCGGATTCGTCATGGCAACGCTCCTGATGTCATCGGGGGCGTCGACCCCCAAAACCTATGGAACCGTGCGAGATCAAACCTGAATATCGAACAAACGAGGCGAACCATAACCTCCGCGCTCCACTCGACCTCACCCGGGGCTGGATGCCTTCGTGGAGGGAAGATGAAGCCATGACGGCGTCGAGTGGGGACTTGCCCTTCGTCCGCGGAACTGCTCCGCCCTACTATGCCGCGATCTTGACCACCGCCTTGTCGACGGACGCTGCGGACCTGGCTGGATACGCGGAGGCGGCGGCGGAAATGGCCGATCTTGCAGCGCGGATCGACGGTTACCTTGGCATGGAGTTCGCTCGAGACGCGGGTTGTGGCATCACCGTGTCGTACTGGAGGGATCTGGACGCGCTACGGACCTGGCGTGACAACGTCGAGCATGTCGCAGTCCAACGCCTGGGCCGCGAACGGTTCTACCTGGGGTACCGCGCGCGGATATGCCACGTCGAACGCGAATACGAATGGACGCGCCCGGCGGAACTCGGTGCGCTCGTTCACGATGACCGCCAGTGCTGAAAGGTGGCTCAGTGGCCGATCAGAATTTCGTCCTGGCTCGGCAACGAGAAAGGCCCCGACCAAGTGGTCGGGGCCTTCTTCGGTGCCCTCGGCAGGAATCGAACCTGCGGCCTTCTGCTCCGGAGGCAGACGCTCTATCCCCTGAGCTACGAGGGCGGGATAGATGCCGGTCGCGGTGAGGCGATCGGGCAGCGACAGCGTATCGCATCGAGTGCGGTGCGCCAAAAACTGTGCCGGACCGGGGGTTGGGGCCGGTCCGGCCGCGGTTGTCAGCCGAGGGGGAGGGGGGTGGCGTTGCGGGCGGCGAGCATGGTGGTCATCAGCTGCGATTCGCCCTCTTGGGTTTTCGACATCGTGGCGGCCAGGGTGCGGACCGCGGTGGTGTCGGCGTGCTCGGCGGCGTAGTCGAGCATCGGGACGCCGCCCTGGTGATGGCGCAGCATCAGTTGCAGGAACATCGTGTCCAGTGCGGGGCCGGTGGATCGGCGCAGCGCGGTCATCTCCTCCTGGCTCGCCATGCCGGGCATGGACTGCATCGGGCCCGACATCGCCGGCTCGGCGGTGGAACCACCGTGGTGGCCGGTGCTGCCGTGGTCGTCGCTCATCCAGCCCATGTAGCCGTCGACGTTCTGGTTGGACTCGCCCCACAGCTGCAACCACGCCTGCATGCGGCCGATCTGGTTCTGCTGGGTGGTCAGGATGTCGTAGGCGAGGCGACGCACATCGTTGTCGGTGGAGGCGATCAGGGCCACTCCGGCCATGTCGACGGCCTGCGCGTGATGCGCCGACATGTCCTGACTGAAACCGATGTCGACCGCGCTCGGCTCCGGTTCGGCGTTCTTCTCCAGCGGCATCCGCAACAACACACCCGCCACCGCGCCGAGCAGCAGCAGACCGATCGCGCCGAGAACGAGCACCGCCCCGGCCGGGCGACGCGCGCTCGACTCGGGCGCGGTGTCGTCGGGTTCGACCGCGCTCTCGTCCGCGCTCACTACTGACCCGCGGGCAGGCCGCCCGGCATCGGGATGTTCGGCAGGCCGGGGATGCCCGAGCCCGTGCCGCCGCCACCGAGTTCGGTCTGGTCCTGCGTCAGGCCCTTGCCGTCCATCGGGACCGCTTCGGGACCGTAGGGCGAGGAGTCGAACGGCGGCGGGTTGTTCGCGTCGAAGATCGGGTTCGAGCAGCTCGCGCCGACCTCGGGGTAGGCGTAGGGATTCTCACGCAGGGCGGAGATGAACTGCTTGATCCGCGCGTCGTCGGCGTTGTCCAGCTTGAGCTGGTGGCCCCACGACTGCAGCGAGACCGCCGAGTCCAGACCCGGGTACGGCGACATCAGCGAGTACTGACGGCCCTTGACGAAGTTCGACAGCTTCTCGACACCGGCCGCGTCGACCTTGTCGGGGTTGTAGGCGATCCAGACCGCGCCGTGCTCGAGCGAGTGCACCGCGTTCTCCATGCGGATCGGCTTGGCGTACACGGTGCCCGTGCAGTTCGCCCACGCGCCGTCGTGCGGGCCACCGAAGGCTGGGGCCTTGTCATAGGCCACGCGCTGGCTGGCGGTCACGTGCAGACCGGCCGGGTACTCCGACTTCACGACGCCGTCGATCTTCGCCGACGGGTCCTGGTTCTCCTTGGAGGGGACCCATTCCTTGAGGTCGGTCTGGGCCTCGCGGATCGCGGCCTGGTCCATGTACTTGGGCACCAGGCTGTAGGCCAGCAGCCCGATCAGCGCGACGATGGCGACGCCCGCGCCGAGCAGCACCCATGGGGTGTCGCGCTTCTTGCCCGGAAGGTTGCCCTTGCGGGTCTTGCGGGACGGAGACGACTTCCCCGCGGCCCGCACGGCCTTGGCTGATGTGGCGCTGGTCCTGCTAGGCATCGCTCGTTGTGCTCTTTCGACGTGTGGATCGGTGGGTTCGTGGCGGGCGGTCGTGGTTGCAAGGGGCCCAGCCAATAGGATAGAGACTCGTGACTCCAGCTGACCTTGCAGATCTCCTTCGTACCACCGCGGCGAAGGTGCTTGTCGAACGCGGACTGGACTCGTCGGTCCTGCCCGAGCAGGTCACAGTGGAGCGTCCGCGCAACCCCGAACACGGCGACTATGCCACGAATGTAGCGATGCAGGTGGCCAAGCGGGTCGGAACCAACCCCCGCGAGCTGGCAGGCTGGCTCGCCGAGGCGCTGTCGGCCACCGAGGGGATCGATGTGGCCGAGATCGCCGGGCCCGGCTTCCTGAACATCCGTCTCGCCGCTTCGGCGCAGGGCGTCATCGTCAGCCAGATCCTGACCGCGGGGCAGATCTACGGCACCGGGTCCGCGCTGGCAGGCACCAAGATCAACCTCGAGTTCGTCTCCGCGAACCCGACCGGTCCGGTGCACCTCGGCGGTACCCGCTGGGCCGCCGTCGGTGACGCGCTGGGTCGCATCCTGGCCGCTCAGGGCGCCGATGTGACGCGGGAGTACTACTTCAACGACCACGGCGCGCAGATCGACCGCTTCGCGAAGTCGCTGGTCGCCTCCGCACTGGGCGAACCGACCCCGGAGGACGGGTACGCGGGCGAGTACATCGCCGAGATCAGCGCGGGCATCGTCGCCGCGCATCCCGATGTGCTCACCCTGCCCGCCGACGAGCGGCACGAGGTGTTCCGCAGCGAGGGCGTGCAGCAGATGTTCGCCCAGATCCGCGCGGATCTGCACGAGTTCGGCACCGATTTCGACGTGTACTTCAACGAGAGCGAACTGTTCGCCTCCGGCGCCGTCGAACAGGCCGTCGAGCAGCTGAAGAACTCGGGCAACCTGTACGAGAAGGACGGCGCCTGGTGGATCGCCAGCACCGAATACGGCGACGACAAGGACCGCGTGGTCCTCAAGAGCGACGGCAACGCCGCCTACATCGCCGGTGACATCGCCTACTTCCAGAACAAGCGTGGCCGCGGCTTCGACCTGGCCATCTACATGCTGGGCGCCGACCACCACGGCTACATCGGCCGGTTGAAGGCCGCCGCCGCCGCGTTCGGCGACAACCCCGACACCGTCGAGGTGCTGATCGGGCAGATGGTGAACCTGGTGCGCGACGGCGTCGCCGTGAAGATGAGCAAGCGTGCGGGCACCGTGGTGACTCTCAACGACCTGGTCGAACAGATCGGCGTCGACGCCTCGCGCTACTCGCTGGTGCGTTCCTCGGTGAACTCGAGCATCGACATCGACCTGGACCTGTGGACCAAGGCGAGCAGCGAGAACCCGGTCTACTACGTCCAGTACGCGCACTCGCGGACCAACAGCATCATCGGTAATGCCGCGAAGTACCCCGAATTCGCTTCTGTCGAACCGGATTTCGCGCTGATGACCTCCGGTCGCGAAGGCGATCTGATCCGCACCCTCGGCGACTTCCCGCGCGTGGTCGCGACCGCCGCCGATACCCGCGAACCGCATCGCATCGCCCGCTACCTCGAAGAACTGGCCGGTGTGTACCACCCGTTCCAGTCCGACGACGACATGCGCGTGCTGCCCAAGGGCGACGACGCCGTCACCCCGCTCAACGCGGCTCGCCTCGAACTGGTCAAGGCGACCCGTCAGGTGCTGGCCAACGGCCTTGCCCTGCTCGGCGTGAGCGCACCGGAGCGCATGTGAACACCGGCAAGTTTTTCAGGAAGGACGCACTGCGATGAGTGCACACCCGGCCGGTCCCCGGCACGCAGAGATCCCGCACGCGCCGAGTCTGGCCGAGCGCCCGACCGATCCGAGGGAGATGATCGACCTCCCCGACAACGTCTGGCCGCGCAATGCCTCGCGCGGTGACGACGGTGTGGTCGCGCTGGCGGGCGTGCCCGTCACCCAGCTCGCCGAGCAGTACGGCACGCCGCTGTTCGTGATCGACGAGGACGACTTCCGCTCGCGCTGCCGCGACATGGTCGCCGCGTTCGGGCCGAACGCCCGCGTGCACTACGCGTCCAAGGCGTTCCTGTGTGGCGAGATCGCGCGCTGGATCCGTGACGAGGGCCTTTCCCTCGACGTGTGCTCCGGCGGCGAGCTCGCGGTGGCGCTGAACGCCGGTTTCCCGGCCGAGCGCATCGCGCTGCACGGCAACAACAAGTCGGTGCCCGAGCTCGAAGCGGCCGTCACGGCCGGTGTGGGGCACGTGGTCGTCGACTCGCTCTATGAGATCGAGCGGCTCGAAGCGGTCGCCGGTGCGGCGGGCGTGGTGCAGGACGTGCTGGTCCGCGTGACCGTCGGCGTCGAGGCACACACCCACGAGTACATCTCCACCGCGCACGAGGACCAGAAGTTCGGCTTCTCGATCGCGGGCGGCGACGCCATGGAAGCCCTCGCGCGCGTCTTCGAGGCCGACAACCTGCGTCTGGTCGGTCTGCACAGCCACATCGGCTCGCAGATCTTCGAACTCGACGGTTTCGAGATCGCCGCGCGCCGCATGCTCGGCCTGCTGCGCGAGGCCATCGACAAGTTCGGCATCGACCGCACCGCCCAGATCTCGACCCTGGATCTCGGCGGTGGTCTCGGCATTTCGTACCTGCCGAGCGACAACCCGCCGCCGCTGGGTGAATTCGCCACCAACCTGCGCGCTCTGGTCGCGGCCGAGGCCGCCCGTGCCGGGTTGCCCGAGCCGACCATCGCCGTGGAACCGGGTCGCGCGATCGCGGGTCCCGGCACCGTCACCCTGTACGAGGTCGGCACCATCAAGGATGTCGAACTCGACGGTGGCGCGCGCCGTCGCTACGTCAGTGTGGACGGCGGGATGAGCGACAATATCCGCCCCGCGCTGTACCAGGCCGACTACGATTGCCGTCTGGTCTCGCGCTCCTCGGACGCCCATGCGGTCGTCGCGCGCGTGGTCGGAAAGCATTGCGAGAGTGGCGATATCGTCATTCGTGACACGTGGATGCCCGCCGATGCGGCCCCCGGTGACCTGGTGGCCGTGGCGGCGACCGGTGCGTACTGCTACTCGATGTCGAGCCGCTACAACCTGCTCACCCGGCCCGCCGTGGTCGCGGTGCGTGACGGTGCGGCGCGACTGATTCTGCGCCGGGAAACGGTGGCGGACCTGCTCAGCCTGGAGGTGGAAGAATGAACGGCACCAATGACGCGGGACGTCCGCTCGGCGTAGCCGTGCTCGGGATGGGCACTGTCGGCACCGAGGTGGTTCGCGTGCTGCGCGATCACGCCGATGACCTGCGTTCGCGCGTCGGAGCGCCGCTCGTGCTGCGCGGTGTCGCGGTGCGCGACATCGGCAAGGACCGCGGTCTGCCCGCCGAGTTGCTCACCACCGACGCCTCCGCGCTCGTCGCTCGCGACGACGTCGACCTGGTCGTCGAGGTCATGGGCGGCATCGACCCCGCCCGCAAGCTGATCGGCGACGCGCTCAACGCGGGCAAGTCCGTCGTCACCGCCAACAAGGCGCTGCTGGCCGACTACACCGGCGAACTCGCCGCCGCCGCCGAGGGCAGCCGCGCCGACCTGTACTTCGAGGCCGCCGTCGCCGGTGCGATCCCGGTGGTCCGGCCGCTGATCCAGTCGCTGTCGGGTGACCGGGTGAACAAGGTCGTCGGCATCGTCAACGGCACCACCAACTTCATCCTCTCCGCGATGGACGAGACCGGCGCGGCCTACGACGACGTGCTCGCCGAGGCCACCGCGCTCGGCTACGCCGAGGCCGACCCCACCGCCGACGTCGAGGGCTACGACGCTGCCGCCAAGGCCGCGATCCTGGCCTCGCTGGCGTTCCACACCCGGGTGACCGCGGCCGATGTCTATCGCGAGGGCATCTCCAAGATCACCGCCGAAGACCTCGAGACCGCGTCGGCAGTCGGCTGCACGGTCAAGCTGCTCGCCATCTGCGAGCGTGTCTCGGCCGGTCCGGGCGAGCCGACGCTGGAAGAGGGCGGCAAGGATCGCGTCTCGGTGCGCGTCTACCCGGCGCTCATCCCGCGCAAGCACCCGCTGGCCTCGGTGAACGGCGCGTTCAACGCCGTCGTCGTGGAAGCCGACAACGCCGGTCGCCTGATGTTCTACGGGCAGGGCGCCGGTGGCGCCCCCACCGCGTCGGCCGTGCTCGGTGACCTGGTGATGGCCGCGCGTAACAAGTTCTACGGTGGTCGTGCGCCCGGCGAATCGGTCTATGCTGAGCTGCCGATCGCGCCGATCGGCGACACCCCCACCCGCTACCACGTGAACCTGCAGGTGGAGGACCGTCCCGGCGTGCTCGCCGCGGTCGCCGACACCTTCGCCCAGCACGGGGTGAGCATCTCGACCGTGCGTCAGCAGGGCCACGGCGACGGCGCCCGGCTCGTGGTCGTCACCCACCATGCGGTGGAGTCGTCGCTGGCAGATACTGTCGCCGTATTGGCGGACATGGAATCCGTCACCGCTGTGACCAGCGTTCTCAGATTGGAAGGCACCGAAGAATGACGAACGGCATCGCCCCCCAGACCGGCGTGCACTCGCGCTGGCCCGGTCTGATCGCTGCCTACCGCGACCGCTTGGCCGGCGCGGCCGACTGGGAGCCGGTGACCCTGTTCGAGGGCGGTACCCCGCTGGTCCCCGCGCCGCACCTGTCCGCGCTCACCGGGTGCGAGGTGTATCTCAAGGTCGAGGGTGCCAACCCGACCGGTTCGTTCAAGGACCGCGGCATGACCATGGCGATGACCGACGCCAAGTACCGCGGCCAGAAGGCCGTGCTGTGCGCGTCGACCGGCAACACCTCGGCCTCGGCCGCGGCGTACGCCACCCGGGCGGGCATGGAATGCGCCGTGCTGATCCCGCAGGGCAAGATCGCGATGGGCAAGCTGGCCCAGGCCGTGATGCTCGGCGCCAAGATCATCCAGGTCGAGGGCAACTTCGACGACTGCCTCGAGCTCGCGCGCAAGGTGACCGCGGAGTTCCCGCAGGTCGGCCTCGTGAACTCGGTGAACCCGGCGCGTATCGAAGGCCAGAAGACCGCCTCGTTCGAGATCTGCGATGTACTCGGCAAGGCGCCCGATGTGCACGTGCTGCCGGTCGGCAACGCGGGCAACATCACCGCCTACTGGCGTGGATACCGCGAGTACTACGCCGACGGCATCACCTCGGTGCTGCCGCGCATGCTCGGTGTACAGGCCGCCGGTGCCGCGCCGCTGGTCAACGGTGCGCCGGTGAAGGACCCGGAGACCATCGCGACCGCCATCCGGATCGGCGCCCCGGCGTCGTGGAACGGTGCGATGGAAGCCAAGGAGCAGTCCGGTGGCGCGTTCCGCGCGGCCACCGACGATGAGATCCTGGCCGCCTACCGCCTCGTCGCCGCGAAAGAGGGCGTCTTCGTGGAGCCCGCCTCGGCCGCGAGCGTGGCCGGTCTGCTGGCCGCGCGCAAGGAAGGCTGGCTGGATTCGGGCCTGACCGTCGTGTGCACCGTGACCGGCAATGGTCTCAAGGACCCCGACAACGCGCTGGCCGGAATGCCGGAGGTCAAGCCGATCGCGGTCGACCCGGTCGCTATCGCCCGCGAACTCGAGCTGGCCTGAGTTGACCGCACCCGAGCCAACGCTGATGACAGCGACGCTGCCCGCCGGTCTCGAAGTGACCGTGCGTGTTCCCGCCTCGACGGCCAATCTCGGTCCCGGATTCGATTGTCTCGGAATGGCATTGGGCATCTACGACGAAATTGTGGTGCGCACTACCGAGTCGGGACTGGGCATCCGCGTCGAGGGTGAAGGCGCCGACGACGTGCCTTGGGGCCCAACACATCTGGTGGTCCGCGCGATCGAGCGTGGACTGGAATCGATGGGTGTGTGGGCCGACGGTCTCGACGTGGTGTGCCGCAACGTGATTCCGCACTCGCGTGGGCTGGGTTCCAGCGCGTCGGCCGTGGTCGGCGGGCTGGCCGCGGGCGCCGGGCTGGCCGCGAAGTTCGATCCCGCGCTGCGCATGGACGACGACCGGCTGGTGCAGCTGGCCTCCGAGTTCGAAGGCCACCCCGACAATGCCGCTGCCAGCGTGCTCGGGGCAATCGTGGTGTCGTGGACCGAAACCGATGCCGCGCAGACCCGCGCCTACCGGGCCGTGCGGCTCACCCCGGCATCGGCCCTTCGTCCGGTGGTGCTGATCCCACAGGAACGCTCCTCCACGGCGCACACCCGCGGGCTGCTGCCCGAGCAGGTGCCCCACGGTGACGCGGCGTTCAACGTCAGCCGGGCGGCGCTGGCCGTTGTCGCGCTGACCGAACGTCCCGATCTGCTGATGTCGGCCACCGCCGACCGGTTGCACCAGACCCAGCGTGCCCCCGCGCTACCGCTCACCACGAAGTGGATCGAGCTGTTGCGCGCCGCGGGTATCGCGGCGACCGTCTCGGGCGCCGGCCCGACCGTGCTTGCCCTGACCACCGAAGAATTCCCCGATGACCTGCGCAAACAGGCCGAATCGGACGGTCTGCGCGTGGTCGAACCCGGCATTGCCGACGGGGTATCGATCGACTGACGGCGTGCCTGCCTTGCCGTTGTTCGCAATAGGCAGCTATTCTGAGCAAGTCCGTACATCGTGCGCATCAGACGCCGGTGCTTCATCAGGGCAATCGCTCCCCTCACCACTGTCTTCTGGTGGCGAAGGCCTCCGGTCCTCCCGCGGCGGGTAGTACGGCACAGGCGTCGAACATGGACGCATAATCCGAGCTCGGCATATATTGCCGGGTCTACGGAACGGAACCCTCGAATCAGCACACGGCATTCGAGGGAAGGAAAGGACTTCCGTGACAGAAACGGACCTGCTCGCGACACCCGGGGTGGATTCCAACCCTACGAACTCGGGCAGCCGCGAAAGTGAATCCGGACAGATTTCGAAAATGAGCGAACAAACCGACGTCGCACGATCGGGGCTGACTGGAATGCTGTTGCCGCAGTTGCGCGCACTGGCGGGGGAGCTCGGTATCCGAGGTACCTCCGGAATGCGTAAGGGCGATCTCATCGCCGCTATCAAGGAAAATCAATCCGGAGCGCCCGCCAAGGGGGACAAGCCCGCCGCCGCGCCCGTCGCGAACGACGCGCCCGCGAAGAACGAAGCGCCTGCCAAGAACGAAGCGCCCGTCAAGAACGAAGCGCCCGCGAAGGTGGAGAAGTCCGCCAAGGCCGACAAGCAGGCCGCGCCCGTCGAGAAGCAGGCTCCCGTCGAGGTCAAGGCCCCCGAGGCCAAGACCGTCGAGGTTCCGGCCGAGCAGGCCGCGACCGAGCAGGTCAAGACCGACGCCCCCGCCGACGCAGGCGAGGATTCCGGTCGCGACGGCGGTCAGCGTGGCCGCGGTCGGCAGCGTCGTGGACGTGACCAGGCCCGTTCCGGTGGTGGCGACAATGCTCCCGCCGAGAACCGCGCCCCGGCCGAGAACCGCGCTGAGGAGACCAAGCAGGCCGACAAGGCCGAGGGTGGCGATCAGGGCGAGCGTCGCCGCGAGCGTGGCGACCGCAACGGCGCCGAGCGTGGCGAGCGCACCGGTGGCGACCGCAACGGCAACGACCGTGGCGAGCGCACCGGTGGCGACCGTAATCAGAACGAGCGCAACCAGAACCAGAGCCAGAACGGCAACAGCGGCGGCAATCGCGGACCCCGCGACGACCGCGGTGGTGACGACGAGGAAGGCGGCCGCGGTCGCCGGGGTCGTCGATTCCGCGAGCGTCGTCGTGGTCGTGACCGCGATGGTGGTCCCGCCGGTGGCGGCCAGTCCGAGGCGCGCGACTACGACATTCGCGAAGACGATGTGCTCCAGCCGGTCGCGGGCATCCTCGATGTCCTCGACAACTACGCGTTCGTGCGGACCTCCGGCTACCTCGCCGGCCCCAACGACGTGTACGTGTCGATGAACCTGGTGCGCAAGAACGGCCTGCGCCGCGGTGACGCGATCACCGGTGCGGTGCGCGCCCCGCGCGACGGCGAGCAGAACAACCAGCGGCAGAAGTTCGACCCGCTGGTTCGCCTGGACACCGTGAACGGTGGCGAGCTCGAAGCGGCGCGTCGTCGGCCGGACTTCCAGAAGCTCACCCCGCTGTACCCGAACGAGCGGCTGCGCCTGGAAACCGCGCAGAACAAGCTCACCACGCGCGTGATCGACCTGATCATGCCGATCGGTAAGGGCCAGCGTGCGCTGATCGTGTCTCCGCCCAAGGCGGGTAAGACCACGATCATGCAGGACATCGCGAACGCGATCGCGATCAACAACCCCGAGTGCTACCTCATGGTTGTCCTGGTCGACGAACGTCCCGAAGAGGTCACCGATATGCAGCGTTCGGTGAAGGGTGAGGTCATCGCCTCCACCTTCGACCGCCCGCCGGGTGACCACACCTCCGTCGCCGAGCTCGCCATCGAGCGTGCCAAGCGTCTGGTGGAAATGGGCAAAGACGTTGTGGTGCTGCTCGATTCGATCACTCGATTGGGCCGTGCGTACAACAACTCCTCGCCTGCCTCGGGCCGCATCCTCTCCGGTGGTGTCGACTCGACCGCGCTGTACCCGCCGAAGCGTTTCCTCGGCGCGGCCCGCAACATCGAGAACGGTGGCTCGCTCACCATCATCGCCACGGCGATGGTGGAGACCGGTTCCACCGGCGACACGGTGATCTTCGAAGAGTTCAAGGGCACCGGCAACGCCGAGCTCAAGCTCGACCGCAAGATCGCCGAGCGGCGCGTGTTCCCCGCGGTGGACATCAACCCGTCGAGCACCCGCCACGACGAGCTGCTGCTCTCGCCCGACGAGATGGCTGTGGTGCACAAGCTGCGGCGCGTGCTGTCGGGTCTGGACTCGCACCAGGCGATCGATCTGCTGATGGATCGTCTGCGCAAGTCCAAGAACAACCTCGAGTTCTTGATGACGGTCTCCAAGACCGCACCGAGCGCTCTCGACGAGTGATCGTCTAGAACCACCGGCAAGGGCCTCGCTTCGGCGGGGCCCTTGCTCGTTCTCGGCCGAGAACGCGCGGCGCCGGCCGCAATATCACAGGGAACAAAGCGGAGGTGGGGGGTGTTCTGGGAGGGTGCGGTCTGCTCTGGCATACTGGACAACTGTGTGTCTGCGAGTTCGCAGACATCCCGCCTAGTCGGTTCCGGTTCACGTACTCCACTCCATGGGGCTACGACCCGGCGACCATTATCGAGAGGACGCCCATGAAGGCAGGAATCCACCCCACGTATGTCGAGACCACCGTTGTGTGTGGTTGCGGCAACACCTTCCAGACTCGCTCCACCAAGGAGTCCGGCCAGATCTCGGTCGAGGTCTGCTCGCAGTGCCACCCGTTCTACACGGGCAAGCAGAAGATCCTCGACACCGGCGGCCGCGTGGCTCGCTTCGAGGCTCGCTACGGCAAGCGCGCAGGTGCCAAGAAGGCCGAAGACGCCTCCTAGTTACCTCTCCCGACGCCCGGTACTGCATCAGCAGGCCGGGCGTCGGTGGTTTCTCTGCCCGAGGTCATCGCTTTCCCACACATAAGGAACTCTCTGTGACGCAGCCGTCCGCTATCGACGACATCCTGGCCGAGTACGCCGGCCTGGAGATGCAGCTCGCCGATCCGTCGTTGCACAACGACGCGGGTGCGGCGCGACGGGTGGGTAAGCGGTTCGCCGAGCTGGCACCGGTGATGAGCACCTATCGCAAGCTCGAGACCGTGCGCGACGATCTGGAAGCCGCCCGTGAGCTGGCCTCCGACGACGCCTCGTTCGCCGCGGAGGTGCCGGGGCTGGAGACACAGCTGGTGGAGCTGGAACAGGCTCTCGCTGACTTGCTCGCCCCGCGCGACCCGCACGACGGGGACGACGTGGTGCTCGAGGTGAAGTCCGGCGAGGGCGGCGAGGAATCGGCACTGTTCGCCGCCGATCTGGCGCGCATGTACATCCGGTACGCCGAGCGGCACGGCTGGAAGGTGGAGACGCTCGATGTCACCTATTCCGACCTGGGCGGATACAAGGACGCGACGCTGTCGATCAAGAGCAAGGACGCCGCGCGCGACGGGGTGTGGTCGCGATTCAAGTTCGAGGGCGGGGTGCACCGGGTGCAGCGCGTGCCGGTGACCGAATCGCAGGGCCGCATTCACACCTCGGCCGCGGGCGTGCTGATCTACCCCGAGCCCGACGAGGTCGAGCAGGTGCAGATCGACGAGACCGACCTGCGCATCGACGTCTACCGGTCCTCCGGCAAGGGCGGCCAGGGCGTCAACACCACCGACTCCGCGGTGCGCATCACCCACCTGCCCTCGGGCATCGTGGTGACCTGCCAGAACGAACGCTCCCAGCTGCAGAACAAGGCGCGCGCCATGCAGGTGCTCGCCGCCCGGCTGCAGGCGCTGGCCGAGGAACAGGCCGACCAGGAAGCCGCGGCCGGTCGCGCCAGCCAGATCCGCACGGTCGACCGCTCCGAGCGGATCCGCACCTACAACTTCCCGGAGAACCGGATCGCCGATCACCGCATCGGGTTCAAATCGCACAATCTCGACGCCGTCCTCGATGGCGATCTGGACCCGCTGCTCGACGCGCTCGGCAAGGCCGACCGCGACGCGCGAATGGCTGCCGAGTAACCGGCATGAGCAGTCGACTCCCCGCACCGGCGGCCCCACGGGACACCGACGTGGACCGCTCGGCCGGGGCGGTCGCAGGCCTCATCACGCCCGCCACGGCCACGCCGAGGTCGCTCGGATGAACGATCGACGCGAGCAGCGGCCGACCTGCGAGCGCGCCATGATGGACCGGACGGATCGATGACCGAGCGGGTGCGGTTGCGGCCGCTGATCGTCGAAGCCGCCGCCCGGCTGGCCGAGGCCGGCGTCGGTTCGCCGATGCCGGACGCGGAGAACCTGGCGGCCCATGTGCTCGGTACCGAGCACATGCGGCTGGCGATGATCCCGTTGGTCGAGCCCGAGGTCGCCGATCGGTACCGCGCGGTGATCGAGCGGCGGGCCTCTCGAATTCCCTTGCAGCACTTGACCGGAACGGCCGCGATGGGTGAGATCGACCTCGCGGTGGGCCCCGGGGTGTTCGTCCCGCGCCCGGAGACCGAACTGCTGTTCGCGTGGGCGCTGGCCTACCTGGAGACCCTTCCGCACGACCACACGCCGATCGTCGTTGACCTGTGCACCGGCTCGGGCGCACTGGCGCTGGCCATCGCGCACGCCCGCCCGGACGCCGAGGTCCACGCCGTCGAACTCGACCCCGCCGCCCTCGCCTGGGCCCGTCGTAACGCCGACACCCGTATCGCCGGGGGCGACACCCCGATCACCCTGCACGCCGACGACGTCACCGACCCGGCCCTGCTCACCCCGCTGACGGGCCGCGTCGACCTGGTCGTCGCCAACCCGCCCTACATCCCCGACGCCGCGATCCTCGACCCCGAGGTCGCCGACCACGACCCCCACCGCGCCCTCTTCGGGGGCCCGGACGGCCTCGACGTCATCCGGGCGATGATCCCCACCATCGCCCGACTCCTGAACTCCGGCGGCGCCACCGGCATCGAACACGACGACACCAATGGCGGGGGAGTGGCGGCGCTACTGGCGGCAGCCGATTTCACCGACGTCGTCGAACACGTCGACCTGGCCGACAAGCCCCGCTTCGTGGTCGCCCGGCGCCCTGACCGTCCCTGATCGCAGGCGAATCCGGCGTGGCCTGGGTCGGCCTCGATCGCCGTCGATTCCGATGATGGTGTGAGTGGCCTCGGTGGCCCGGCACGAGTTCGCATCTGCGCGCGTGAGACCCGGTTCAGCGTAGCCCCGCCGACGACCGGCAAACTCTGGACGATTGCCCAATTGCCGGGCTGACGCCGCGACTCGGTCGGCGAACGGTCAACCAGCACACTCTGAGCATCAGGCGCCCGGTCATGCCCAAAAGTCCCCCGGCACTGCGGCCTCAGCCTGGGAGTTAGACTCTTGCGCGCACCAACGACCGGAAAAAATTCGCGGAGAGGCGACAGACGCTGTGAGTACCGTCTATGACTGTGCCGAAGCTGATTCGCGTGCGGCGGGCATCACCGCCGCGACCAGCGCTCTGAAGTCCGGTCGGTTGGTCGTGATGCCTACCGACACGCTCTACGGCATCGCCGCCGACGCGTTCGATTCCGCCGCGGTGAGCGATCTGCTGGCCGCCAAGCGCCGTGGACGCGATATGCCGGTGCCGGTGCTCGTCGGGTCGTGGCACACCATCGACGGCCTGGTGTTCTCGGTGCGGCCGCAGGCGCGGGACTTGATTCGCGCGTTCTGGCCCGGTGCGCTGAGTCTTGTCGTGCAGGCCGCGCCTTCGCTCGCGTGGGATCTCGGTGATACCCGTGGCACGGTGATGTTGCGGATGCCGTTGCATCCCGTGGCGCTCGAATTGTTGCGTGAGGTCGGGCCGCTGGCGGTGTCGAGCGCCAACGTGTCGGGGCAGCCGCCCGCGACCACCGCCGCGCAGGCGCGCGAGCAGTTGGGGTCGCTGGCGAGCGTGTATCTCGACGGCGGCCCGGCCGAACACGCTGTGGCCTCGACGATCGTCGATCTCACCGCGGATCAGCCGCGGGTGTTGCGGGAAGGTGCTGTGTCGGTGGCCGATATCGCGGAGGTGCTCGGGATGGTGCCGGAAGCCCTGATCAGCTCCGCACAGCGGTGATCGCACGCCGCTGATGAGCTCAGTCGTTCCCCTGCGCGAGCTATTGCTCGTGCTGCTCGTCTCCGCCACGGTGACTTTCCTGGCCACCGGAGGCGTGCGGGTGCTCGCCATCGCGTTCGGCGCCGTGGCGGTGCCACGTGAGCGTGATGTGCACGTGAAGCCGGTCCCGCGGATGGGTGGTGTCGGCATGTATGTCGGCGTCGTCGCCGCGGTGTTGTTCGCGCACCAATTGCCCGCGCTGCGAAGAGGTTTCGACTACGCCCCGGATATCCCGGCGGTGCTGGTCGCCGCGACGATCATCGTGCTGGTCGGCATCGTCGACGACCGGTGGGGATTGGACGCGCTCACCAAATTCGTCGGTCAGATCACCGCCGCGGGCGTGATGGCCGTGATGGGCCTGAGCTGGTACGTGATCTACAACCCCTTCAACGACACCACCGTTGTGCTCGACGCGTTGCAGGGCGGCCTGGTCACCGTCGGCATCACCGTCACCCTGGTGAACGCGATGAACTTCGTCGACGGTTTGGACGGCCTCGCCGCCGGTCTCGGTTTGATCTGCGCGAGTGCGGTTTTCGTGTTCTCCATCGGTTTGCTCTACGACCAGGGCGGTTCGGTCGACACCTATCCGCCCGCGTTGCTGGCCGCCGCGCTGGCCGGTGCCTGCCTCGGATTTCTGCCGCACAATTTCTCGCCCGCCCGAATATTCATGGGCGATACCGGCTCGATGATGATCGGTTTGATCCTGGCCGCGGTATCCACCGGCGCCTCCGGGCGAATTCCACTCCAGGGTTACGGACCGCGCGACATTGTCGGTTTGCTGTCGCCGATCTTGCTGGTCGGGGCGGTGATGTTCATTCCGGTGCTCGACCTGTTGCTGGCGATCGTGCGCCGGGTGCGCGCCGGCGTGAGTTTCTCCACACCGGACAAAATGCATCTGCACCACCGATTGCTCCAGATCGGGCATTCGCACCGTCGCGTGGTCTTGCTGATCTATTTATGGGTCGGTGTTCTCGCGTTCGGCGCGGTGGGAACTTCGCTGATGGATAGACGCCTTGTTGTCCTGCTGGTGGCAGGCGGATTGGTGTTCGCGCTGGTAGTGACCGCGATCCCGTCTGTGCGCAGGTCGGAGTCGACGCAGCACTGAGTTCGGCCCGCAAGGTAAAGTTCGGGCCGTGAGCTTTACACCCGAAACCGTGCCAGGCCCTGACGCCCCTCTGCGCGCCGCGCTGCGCTACGGCCTGATCGGCCTCGGCGTGCTCGTCGTCGTCTCGGTGGCGATCGCCTCCGCGGTGGCCGGGATGCCCGGTCTGTGGGGGGCGCTGCTCGGCGCCGCGATCGGTGGTGGGTTCATCCTCACCACGGTCGTCGCGGTGCTGCTCGGCGCGAAGCTGCCGCCGACCATGGCAGGCGCGGTGATGCTGGTCAGCTGGGTCGGCAAGTTGCTGGTGGCGCTGCTGGTGATCGTGGTGCTCAAGCAGTTCGACTTCTACAGCGGGCCCGCACTGTTCTTTACGGTGGTAGGAGCCCTGCTGATCGTCCTCGGTGCGGAGACGTACGGCGTTGTGAGCCAGAAGGTTCCGTACGTCACGACACGCGCGGGAGACAGCGAAACGGCTTCCGAGCAGGAATAATCCCACCCAGCTACACACTGTCGTAGATAGCTTGGTAAAGTGTTGGTAAGCAAGCACCCAAGCTAGAGGCCCGGCCCGACAAACTCGGGGCTATGCCTCGAGTTACCAGGGGGGATCATCGGGATCCCACCCGGTGCCGCTATGCTTACTGCCGATCCGGGTGGAATGTGCCCGGTTGAAGCATGTCGACGATGTCGCCGACGCCCGAACAGAAGCCGATACGGGTTATACCGTACGAGCCGCTGTCGAATTTCGAGCCGACCAGAGTCGACCCCATTGATCGTCAATGTCCGATCGAACCGCGGGAATGACAGTCGTACCTGCGGCCCGAACACGGGAGAGAACGCTGAGCGTCATCACTTTGGCGGCGGGCGAGTTTCACGCGCCATCGCTGTCCGACTTCTACCCTCCAGCAGTGCTGTTCGCGGGGACGCCGTTCGAACTCGATCGCCTGATGCTGGTCCGGCTGCTGATGACCGCCGTATTGGTGGCCGTCTTCGTGCTGGCATTCCGCTCGCCGAAGATCGTGCCACGCGGCCTGCAGAACGTGATGGAAGCCGGTGTGGTTTTCGTCAAGGAGCAGATCGCCGACGAGGTTCTCGGTAAGGAAACCGGCAAGAAGTTCCTCCCGCTCATCGCGACGATCTTCTTCACGGTTCTGTTCCTGAACTTCTCCGGTGTGATTCCCGGATTGAACATCTCGTCGAATGCGCGCATCGGCATGCCGCTGGTGCTGGCCGCGATCGTCTATATCGCGTACAACTACGTCGGTATCCGGAAGTACGGGTTCTTCTCCTACATCCGCCACAGCATCGTCGTCCCCGACGTGCCGGTCGCGCTGCACGTGCTGCTGATCCCGATCGAGTTCATCTCGACCTTCATCCTGCGCCCGTTCACGCTCACCGTGCGTCTCATGGCCAACATGCTGGCCGGCCACATCATGCTGGTGCTGTTCTTCAGCGCGACCTGGTTCTTCCTGTTCGACGCCGCCGCGTGGATGAAGGTCTTCTCGCCGTTCTCGCTGCTGGCCGGCATCGGCTTCACGCTCTTCGAGCTGCTGGTGATCTTCCTGCAGGCCTACGTTTTCGCGCTGCTGGCCGCCGTGTACATCGGCCAGTCGCAGCACGCTGCCGACCACTGACCTGACTGACCAACGACCGGAAACCTGCTACACACGCCGACCGGCGGGTGAGCAACAGAAAGGGAAAGATTCATGAGCCTCGCTTACCTGGCCCAGGAAGCCGCGACCACCGAGAGCACCTTCAAGGGCTTCGGCGCCATCGGCTACGGTCTGGCCGCGATCGGCCCCGGCATCGGCGTGGGTATCGTCGTCGGTAAGGCCATCGAGGGCATCGCTCGTCAGCCCGAGCTGTCCGGCCAGATCCGCACCACCATGTTCCTCGGCATCGCGTTCACCGAGGCCCTGGCGCTGATCGGCCTCGTCGCCGGCTTCATCTTCTGATTCCGATGCGCGAACTCATCACGCTCGCAGCTGAGGGTGGAGAGGATGTGAATCCTCTCGTTCCCGAAACGTACGACATCGTCTGGTCGATCGTCTGCGTCGTCATCATCGGCGTGCTCTTCTGGAAATACGTGATCCCGCGTGTGACCAAGACACTCGAAGAGCGCACAGACAAGATCGAAGGCGGTATCGCCAGGGCCGAAGCAGCCCAGGCCGAGGCACAGCACACGCTGGAGCAGTACCAGCAGCAGCTTGCCGACGCCCGGCTCGAGGCCGCGCGCATCCGCGAGGAAGCACGCACCCAGGGTCAGCAGATCCTCGCGCAGATGCGCACGGATGCCCAGGCCGAAAGCGACCGTATCGTCGCCGCCGGTCATTCCCAGCTGGAAGCCCAGCGCCAGCAGATCCTGACGGAGCTGCGTTCCGAGGTCGGCCGTACGGCCGTCGACCTGGCCGAGAAGATCATCGGTCAGTCGGTTTCGGACGAAGCCAAGCAGGCGGCGTCGATCGACAAGTTCCTCAGTGAACTCGACGACACCGACGCCATCGGGGTCGGAAGGTAGCGACGCGAAAGTGAGAAGCATGTACGCAGCGAGCCGCGAGGCCAGTACCCGGTCTCGCGAGGCGCTTCGGGTCGCTCTGACCGGAAGCGAAACTGTTGCGGCCACAACGGGGTCGGAACTGTTCGCCGTTGTCGCCGTGCTGGACGACCAGCGTTCGCTGCGTGTGGCGCTCGCGGACGCCTCGGTGCCGGGTTCGGCGCGCGCTGAACTCAGTGAGCGGGTCTTCGGCGGCAAGGTCAGCATTGCCACGCAGGCAGTGCTGACCACCGCGGTGGCGCAGGACTGGTCACGCACCCGCGACCTGGTCGACACCCTGGTGCTGCTCGGGCAGGAGGCTCTGCTGGAGTCTGCCGCCGTCGGTGGCCGACAGGACGCGGTGGAGGACGAGCTGTTCCGGCTCGGACGCATCATCGCCGACAACCCGAAGCTGGAGCAGGCACTGTCCGATCAGGGAAAGCCCGCCTCGGCGCGGCGCGAACTGGTCGAGCGGCTGCTCAACGGCAAGGTCGAGCCGGTCACCCTGGCGCTGGCCGAGCAGGCGGTGACCCGCCTGCGGACCAACAACATCGGCGTCGCCTTCGACGCCCTGTCCGATCTGGCGGCGGCCCGTCGTGACCAGATCGTCGCCCACGTGAACTCGGCGGTCGAGCTGAACGATCAGCAGAAGGAGAAGCTGTCGGCTTCCCTGCGGCGGATCTACGGCAAGGCGGTCACCGTGCACGTGCAGGTCGACCCGACGCTGCTGAGCGGCGTCGTCGTCCGCGTCGGAGACGACGTGATCGACGGCAGCGCCACCGGCCGACTGGAGAAGCTGCGTCGGGCTCTGTCGTAATCGACAAGGCCCAGACTCCACTTCCCCCATCCCCGACATTCGAGACCACAGCGAGAGCAGGAACAACATGGCGGAGCTGACGATCTCCTCCGACGAGATCCGTAGCGCGATCGAGAGCTACACCCAGAGCTACACCCCGGAAACCTCCATCGAAGAAGTCGGCATCGTGACCGATACCGGCGACGGTATCGCGCACGTCAGCGGCCTGCCTTCGGCGATGGCCAACGAGCTGCTCGAGTTCCCCGGCGGGGTTCTCGGCGTCGCGCTGAACCTCGAGGACACCAACATCGGTGCCGTCATCCTCGGCGAGTACGCCTCGCTCGAGGAGGGCCAGCAGGTCCGTCGCACCGGCGACGTGCTCTCCGTCCCCGTGGGTGACAAGTTCCTCGGTCGCGTCGTCAACCCGCTCGGCCAGCCGATCGACGGCCTGGGCGAGATCGAGGCCGACGAGCGCCGCGTGCTGGAGCTGCAGGCCGCGTCTGTGCTGGAACGTCAGCCGGTCGAGGAGCCGCTGGCCACCGGCATCACCGCGATCGACGCGCTGACCGCCATCGGTCGCGGCCAGCGTCAGCTGATCATCGGCGACCGCAAGACGGGCAAGACCGCCGTCGCGATCGACGCGATCCTGAACCAGAAGGCGAACTGGGAGACCGGCGACGCCGACAAGCAGGTTCGCTGCATCTACGTCGCGATCGGCCAGAAGGGCTCCACCATCGCGGGCGTCAAGACCGCGCTCGAGGAGCACGGCGCGATGGAGTACACCACCATCGTCGCGGCCCCGGCCTCCGATTCCGCCGGCTTCAAGTGGCTGGCTCCGTACACCGGTTCGGCCATCGGCCAGCACTGGATGTACCAGGGCAAGCACGTCCTCATCGTGTTCGACGACCTGACCAAGCAGGCCGAGGCGTACCGCGCCATCTCGCTGCTGCTGCGTCGTCCGCCGGGCCGCGAGGCGTACCCCGGTGACGTCTTCTACCTGCACTCCCGTCTGCTGGAGCGTTGCGCGAAGCTGTCCGACGAGATGGGCGCCGGCTCGATGACCGGTCTGCCGATCATCGAGACCAAGGCCAACGACGTCTCGGCGTTCATCCCGACCAACGTCATCTCCATCACCGACGGCCAGGTCTTCCTCGAGTCCGACCTGTTCAACAAGGGCGTCCGCCCGGCGATCAACGTCGGTACCTCGGTCTCCCGTGTCGGTGGCGCCGCCCAGACCAAGGCCATGAAGAAGGTCGCCGGTTCGCTGCGTCTGGAAATGGCGCAGTACCGCGAGCTGGAGGCGTTCTCCGCCTTCGCCTCCGACCTCGACGCCGCGTCGCTGGCGCAGCTCGAGCGTGGTGCCCGCTGGGTCGAGCTGCTCAAGCAGGACCAGTACTCCCCGGTCTCGGTCGAGGATCAGGTTGTCTCGATCTTCCTGGTCGACGCCGGTTACTACGAGTCGGTGCCCGTCGAAGACGTGCGTCGCTTCACCGCCGAGCTGCTCGAGTACCTGCACGGCGCGACCCAGAGCTCGTTCGACGCGCTCGAGGGTGGCAAGAAGCCGCTCGCCGGCGAGGCCGCCGACGCGATCAAGGCCGAGACCGACAAGTTCAAGCAGGGCTTCCTCGATTCGAACGGCAATCGCATCGTGAACGAGGCTGCCGCGGGCGAGCTGGACCACGAAGAGGTCGAGTCGCTGTCGGTCACCCGCAAGCACGTCGACAAGTAAGCCGGGTCATGATGTCGGCAATTTCCGATCTGGCGAATGAAGGGAGTGTGAACCGCTAGTGGCAAGTTTGCGCGAATTGCGCTCCCGCATTCGTGGTGTGAATTCGATCAAGAAGATCACCAAGGCTCAGGAACTGATCGCGACCTCGCGAATTTCCAAGGCCCAGGCCAGGGTTGCGGCTGCCAAGCCGTACGCCGAGGAGATCACCAAGGTCCTCGGCGAACTGGCGAGCGCTTCGAAGAACCTGTCGCACCCGCTGCTGACCGAGCGTCCCAACGCTCGTCGGGCCGCTGTCCTGGTGATCACCAGTGACAGCGGTATGTGCGGTGGCTACAACTCGAACGTGCTCAAGCGTGCCGAAGAGCTCATGACCACGCTGCGTGGCGACGGCAAGGAACCCGTTCTGTACGTGATGGGCAGCAAGGGCATCACGTACTACAAGTTCCGCAACCGTCCGTTCCAGGCGTCGTGGTTCGGCTTCTCCCAGCAGCCCAAGTACACCGATGCCTCGGCCGCGTGCCAGCACCTGGTCGAGGCCTTCATGGCCGGCTCCGACAGCGAGGTCCCCTCGCTCGACGGCACCGGAACCATCGAGGGTGTCGACGAGCTGCACATCGTGTACACCAAGTTCGTCTCGATGCTGACCCAGAACCCGGAGGTGCGCCGCCTGGCGCCGATCCAGGTCAGCTACGTCGACGAGAACTACGAGCTCGGTGACGACATCATGTCGGATTCGCCGAACGCGGTGGCCACGGCGCAGTACGAGTTCGAGCCGGACGCCGATGTGCTGCTCGGGGCTCTGCTGCCCAAGTACATCAACACGCGTATCTACGCATCGTTGCTCGAGGCAGCGGCATCCGAGTCCGCGGCTCGGCGCACCGCAATGAAGGCGGCGACCGATAACGCCAACGAGCTGGCCAATGTGCTCCAGCGCGAGGCGAACTCGGTGCGTCAGGCCCAGATCACGCAGGAAATCAGCGAAATCGTCGGCGGCGTCAATGCGCTGGCGTCGAGCTCGGACCGCGACTAAGAAGCGCAGGAAGAGAACCAATCTAATGACCGCAGCTGTCACTCAGGACAACGCGAAGAAGGCGGGCGAAACCGCTGGTCGCGTCGTCCGTGTCATCGGCCCCGTCGTGGACGTCGAGTTCCCGCGTGGCGCCATCCCCGAGCTGTTCAACGCTCTGAACTCCGACATCGAGCTCCCGTCGGTGGCCAAGACCCTCACCCTCGAGGTCGCTCAGCACCTCGGCGACAACATCGTGCGCACCATCTCGATGCAGCCGACCGACGGCCTGGTCCGGGGCGCGACCGTCACCGACACCGGCAAGCCGATCTCGGTGCCCGTCGGCGACATCGTCAAGGGCCACGTGTTCAACGCCCTCGGTGACTGCCTCGACACCCCCGGCCTCGGCCGGGACGGCGAGCAGTGGGGCATCCACCGTCAGCCGCCGAGCTTCGACCAGCTCGAGGGCAAGACCGAGATCCTCGAGACCGGCGTCAAGGTCATCGACCTGCTGACCCCGTACGTCAAGGGCGGCAAGATCGGTCTGTTCGGTGGTGCCGGTGTCGGCAAGACCGTGCTGATCCAGGAGATGATCACCCGTATCGCTCGCGAGTTCTCGGGCACCTCGGTGTTCGCGGGCGTCGGTGAGCGTACGCGTGAGGGCACCGACCTCCGTCTGGAAATGGAAGAGATGGGCGTCCTTCCGGACACCGCCCTCGTCTTCGGCCAGATGGACGAGCCGCCGGGCACGCGTATGCGCGTCGCCCTGTCGGCGCTGACCATGGCGGAGTACTTCCGCGATGTCCAGCACCAGGACGTGCTGCTCTTCATCGACAACATCTTCCGTTTCACCCAGGCCGGTTCCGAGGTCTCGACCCTGCTGGGTCGCATGCCTTCGGCCGTCGGTTACCAGCCCACGCTGGCGGACGAGATGGGTCAGCTCCAGGAGCGCATCACCTCGACCAAGGGTCGCTCGATCACCTCGCTGCAGGCGATCTACGTCCCCGCCGACGACTACACCGACCCGGCGCCGGCGACCACCTTCGCCCACCTGGATGCGACGACCGAGCTTTCGCGCCCGATCTCGCAGAAGGGCATCTACCCGGCCGTCGACCCGCTGACCTCGACCTCTCGTATCCTCGAGGCTTCGATCGTCGGCGAGCGCCACTTCCGGGTCGCCAACGAGGTCAAGCGGATCCTGCAGAAGTACAAGGAACTGCAGGACATCATCGCCATCCTCGGCATGGACGAGCTCTCCGAAGAGGACAAGGTCCTCGTCGGTCGCGCCCGTCGCCTGGAGAAGTTCCTCGGTCAGAACTTCATCGTCGCCGAGAAGTTCACCGGCCAGGTCGGCTCGGTCGTTCCGCTGGAGCAGACCATCGACGACTTCGACCGTGTCTGCAAGGGCGAGTTCGACCACTACCCGGAGCAGGCGTTCAACTCCTGCGGTGGTCTCGACGACGTCGAGGCAGCCGCGAAGAAGATCCTCGGGAAGTAGTCCACTATGGCGGAGATGACAGTTGATCTCGTAGCTGTCGAGCGCAAGATCTGGTCCGGCCAGGCTTCGTTCGTCAGCGCGCAGACCACCGAGGGTCAGATCGGCATCATGGCAGGCCACGAGCCGCTGCTCGGTCAGCTCGTCGAGGGCGGCACGGTTTCCATCGTGTCGACCGACGGCGAGCGGATCGTCGCGGCGGTGCACGGCGGCTTCTTCTCGGTCACCGCCGACACCGTGCGGGTGCTGGCCGAGTCCGCGGATCTCGCGGGCGAGGTCGACGTCGACGCGGCACGCAAGGTGCTGGCCGATGCGAGCGCCACCGAGGTGGAGCTGCGCGCGGCCCAGGGCCAGGTGCGTGCGGTCGAAGCGACCGTGACCGACTGATCGCAGTAGTACGACTCTCTGCCGGCGAGGAACTTCGGTTCCTCGCCGGCAGAGTTGTTTGCACCGCCTTTTCGTGGGGATAGACGATCCGGCCGGAGCACCGCGTAGTGGGCGTGATTGAATGTCTGGGCGGGGGTGTCTTTGACACCGGCTAGAGCGAAAGGGCGTACGGCATTGCAAACCGGGATGGTTCTCCTGATCATTCTGGTGCTGACGCTCGTGTTCGTAGCCGGTGCGTCGACCTATCGCCTGGTGATGTTGCGCCGCGGGGGTACGGCCGCGCTCCTACGTTCACTGCCCGCGCGCGGCGGCCAAGGCTGGCGGCACGGGCTCATTCGCTACGACGAGGATCGCCTCGTCTTCTTCAAATTGACCAGCCTGAAATTCGGACCCGACTCCACGGTGCATCGGCAGGGCCTCGAGATCGTGGAGCGCCGAGCGCCGCAGGGCGACGAATTCGACATCATGAGCGATGACATCGTGGTGGTAGCCGTCACCGATCCGCACAGCAAATTCGAGCTCGCGCTCGACCGCGGTTCGATGGCGGCTTTTCTGTCCTGGGTGGAGTCGCGACCGTCCGATCGCGCCCGCCGCACTCGTGGAGGCCCGTCGTGAGCGTGCATTTGACCCGGATCTATACCCGCACGGGCGATGACGGGACGACCGGTCTCAGCGATTTCTCCCGTGTCGCCAAGAACGATCCCCGGCTGATCGCCTACGCCGACTGCGACGAGGCCAATGCCGCACTCGGTGTCGCCGTCGCTCTCGGTGCGCCCGAACCCGCTGTGCTGACGGTGCTGCGCCAGATCCAGAACGATCTGTTCGACGCGGGCGCCGATCTGTCCACCCCGGTTGTCGCCGAACCGAAGTATCCGCCGCTGCGCATCACCCAGCCCTATATCGACCGGCTCGAGAAGTGGTGCGACGAGTTCAACGACGGTCTGGCACCGCTGAATTCGTTCATTCTGCCCGGCGGCACGCCGTTGGCTGCGTTGTTGCACACAGCCCGCACTGTGGTGCGGCGCGCCGAGCGATCCGCGTGGTCCGCTGTCGAAACGCACCCTGACGACACCAGTGTGCTGCCCGCGAAATATCTGAATCGACTCTCGGACCTGCTGTTCATCCTCAGCCGCGCGACCAATCCTTCCGGTGACGTGTTGTGGCAGCCCGGCGGCGGGCTACCACGCTGAAAGCGACTCTCCGACGCGGAGAATCGGTCGGTTTCTTGTTCTTTCGTGGCAGGGGGGCGTGTCGTCGCGTGACGGTCGATAAGCTGGCGTGGTGAGCGAACGGTTTCTGGTCTCCGGCGGCAATCGACTCGTCGGCGAGGTCGCGGTCGGCGGCGCGAAGAACAGCGTGCTGAAGCTGATGGCTGCCTCGTTGCTGGCCGAGGGCACGACCACCATCACCAACTGCCCGGACATCCTCGATGTCCCCTTGATGGCGGAGGTGCTGCGCGGCCTCGGCTGCGATGTGACGATCTCCGACGATGTCGGCGGCGACAACTCGGTGGTGACGATCGATACCCCCGCCGAGCCCAAGTACCACGCGGACTTCCCCGCGGTGACCCAGTTCCGCGCCTCGGTGTGTGTGCTCGGTCCGTTGATGGCGCGCTGTAAACGCGCCGTGGTGGCGCTGCCCGGTGGCGACGCGATCGGTTCGCGACCCCTTGACATGCACCAGGCGGGCCTACGCCTGCTCGGTGCGACCAGTGCGATCGAGCACGGTTGCGTCGTGGCGTCGGCCGAACAGTTGCAGGGCGCGCGGATCCGCCTCGACTTCCCGTCGGTGGGCGCGACCGAGAACATCCTGATGGCCGCGGTCCTGGCCGAGGGGGAGACGGTCATCGACAATGCGGCGCGCGAGCCCGACATCGTCGACCTGTGCACCATGCTCGTACAGATGGGTGCGCAGATCGATGGTGCCGGTTCCTCCGTGCTCACCGTGCAGGGCGTCAAGAGCCTCTCGCCCACCACACACCGGGTGATCGGCGACCGTATCGTCGCCGCCACCTGGGGGATCGCCGCCGCGATGACCACCGGCGATGTCCGGGTCACCGGCGTCAACCCCAAGCACCTGGCGCTGGTGCTGGACAAGCTGCGTTCGGCCGGCGCGCGAATCTCGTACGAGCCCAACGGTTTCCGGGTCGTGCAGGCCGAGCGTCCGCGCGCGGTGAACTTCGCGACGCTGCCGTTCCCCGGTTTCCCGACCGACCTGCAGCCGATGGCCATCGGCCTGGCCGCGATCGCGGACGGCACGTCGATGATCACCGAGAACGTCTTCGAGGCGCGGTTCCGTTTCGTGGAGGAGATGATCCGGCTCGGCTCCGACGCCCGGACCGACGGTCACCACGCGGTGGTCCGTGGAATCCCGCGGTTGTCGAGTGCGCCGGTCTGGTCCTCCGACATCCGCGCGGGTGCGGGCCTGGTGCTCGCCGGCCTCGTCGCTGATGGCGTCACCGAAGTGCACGACGTCTATCACATCGACCGCGGCTACCCCCGGTTCGTCGAGCAGATGCAGGCGCTCGGCGGACAGGTCGAACGGGTAGATGCGCCGAAATAGGGCCCCTGACCAGCCGATTTGACTTCGTGTTGGTCGGCACGTAACTTTATTCGAGTCAGAGCGACACGGACACCGACTCAGCCGCCCAGCGGCCGGGACACGAGGTAGGACGTTGAGCGCCTGACTG